>NZ_JBKHUP010000130.1:0-18633 GCF_046565525.1 Coleofasciculus sp.
GGCGTTCTCAGCTATATTAGTTTGGTAGCTGCTACTCATGTGTTGGTGCCGATTGAAACTCAATTTAAAGCCTTTTGCGGAACGGAGCTTTTGCTGAGTACGGTGTCTCGAATTCGCCAGAGGGTCAATCGCCAATTAAAATTAGCGGGGTTTATTCCGACGCGATATGACTCCCGCATTTCCCAAGATACTCGCACGCTGCAAGCGATTAAAGAACAACTCTCGGAGTTTGGTCAAGTGTATCCCCCAGTTGTGCGTTCAACGGTTTTTGCCGATGCTTCAGAAAAGAATGTGCCAGTAGCCCTGTACAATCGCAAACACCCTGCGTTGTCGGGAATTAAGACCATTGCTCGTCGTTTGGTGGAGGAGATAGAGTAGAGTGAATCGTAAAAAAGACCAACCCTATCAACGTCGGATTCGTACCTTTGATACGGTATTTAGCTCCTCTAATGCCCCCTCCGATGACGCGACTCATTGTGTGTCGTTGACATCGATTAAAAAGAGGCAGGAACAACCGAGGCGTTATTTTGCTCCAGAAAAGATGGAGCAGTTGATTCTCTCGGTTAAGGAACACGGCATTTTAGAACCGCTTTTAGTTCGCCCTCTAGGTGATGGAACCTACGAACTCGTGGCGGGAGAGCGGCGCTATCGAGCGTCTCTGGCTGTGGGACTTGCCGAGGTTCCGGTAATTGTTAGGGAATTAACGGATGAGGAGGCACTTCAAGTGGCTCTTGTGGAAAATTTGCTGCGGGAAGATTTAAATCCAGTCGAAGAAACGGAAGGGATTTTGCAATTGCTGGCGTTGAAGTTGAGTATGCCTGTGTCCGAAGTGGTTCCCTTACTCTACCGAATGCAGAATGAAGCCAAAGGAAAAGTTACCCGTAACGTTACGGGTAATGAAAAGAGTGAGCAAGTACAGTGGGTATTTGATGGGTTGGGCTTGATGAGCTGGGAGTCTTTTATTAGAAATCGGCTACCGTTACGGAATTTGCCGGAGGATGTATTGGAGGTTCTCCGCCAAGGTAAGCTGGATTACACAAAGGCTCATGTTATTGCACGAGTGGAGCATCAGGCACAGCGACAGAGTTTGATGGAAGCGGCGATTGTCGAGGGGTTATCGCTGTCTCAGATTAAAAAGCGGATTAGTGAGTGGAAGTCGGCTAGGGAGGGTAAGCCAACGGATGAATCGGTGAAGCTTCAACGGCGGGTAGATAAGATGATGCAACAGGTGAAAAAGCAGGCGGTATGGGATGATCCGCACAAGCAGCAGCGTTTGGAGCAGATACTCTCTGATTTAGAGGCGTTGCTTTCGTCCTAGATGGGTAATAATATCAAGTTTTGGGGATTGTCTCTAATCACCACAATGCTGTAACCACAAGGAGTGTAGGCTTTTTTGTTGGAGTGATTTGCCGGACATCATATAAATATAAGAGTTCGGTAAGGATTGGGTTTATTCGTTTCGGGTAATATTATTTTAGATATTCCCCGTTAAAGTTATGCTCCCCTCTACAACAATCGTCTCGGTTACGGGCATAGCGAAGGAGCCTCTCGGATGGTCTTTATCAAATTTAACTGAAGATGCATCGAATCGCATCTGGTATATTCACGGAATTTAGGGAGATCTATTTTCCGCAAATAGATCTTTTTCCCAAAAAAACGACCCCGACACTGTCGCCAAAGGATTTTTCCTGTCGGTTAGAGGTGAGGGGAAGAATCAAGACTTCACTTCGGAGGTCTTGATAGGGGGTGCGATCACACCCCGGCTAAAGAAATGGAGGCGCAGCAAAGATACGCGGCTGTGTTAGCTGGCTGGGGGTTGGAAGCTCAGAATGACTCGGAACGGGAGTGGCTTGCATCAAGGAACGAGTAAGCCTATTTTCCGAGAGTGCGATCGCTAAGTGAGGCTCCGGCGATCTAAAAAAGTTCTAGGGGAAACAGGCAGAATTAAGAGCGATCGCACGTTAGTGTTGGGTGGGATAGCGATCACATTCACTACCCAGGATTAATGTACTACTTTACATGCGACAACTTTACGTGCGGAATGTGGGTTTTAGTTGAGTGCTTCAACCACAAGGGGTTCGTGGAATCATTGTAAGGGGTGTGGGGTGTAGGGTATGCAACTTAAATGTGTGACAGCTTATAAGTATTTTGCTCCATACATAACATATAAGAATATAAAAATTTTGTAAAAATTTAACATTACCGAAACTTTATGTTGAAAATGCCTGTATGATATCGACAAGGAATTGAGACGGAGCTAAAAACACCCCCGTCTTTATTCTAAAAGTGACTGTCCGTAGATTATCTGAAGCTTAGTTTAATCGGAAACGGGTGAAAGGGTGAGAAAGGATTCGTCAGCTTAATTTATGCTGTCCTAATCTTGACAGTCTTTCATAAATGCAAGAAAGCGTGGAAGTGGTATAACAGTGCCTGTTAACTCTCAATTGTCATCAATGCAACAAGGAATGCTGTTTCATAGCCTATATGAGCAGCAGTCTGGGGTTTACATTGAGCAGGGAATTGGCTGCTTGCGTGAAAAACTGAATGTCTCGGCTTTGAGCCAAAGTTGGCAGCGAGTTGTAGAGCGACACTCAATCTTGAGGACTAGCTTTCATTGGGATGATTCCCATCACCTCCAGCCGTTGGTATCCAAGCTGGGGAAACTGCCATTAGAACAGCAAGACTGGCGGGGATTGTCCAAATCTGAACAGGAAAGCCAACTTCAAGCTTATCTTCAGCGCGATCGCCTGCGGGGATTCAACCTCACAGAAGCCCCCCTGATGCGTTTGGCACTTTTTCAGTGGTCTGAAGCCGAGTTCAAGCTGGTTTGGACGTTCCACCACGCTTTACTGGATGGTCGTTCAATTTTAATTGTTCTCCAAGAGGTTTTTGCCTTTTATGAAGCCTTTGACCAAAACCAGGAGCTTCAATTAGAAGAGGTTCGTCCTTATCAAGATTATATAGATTGGCTGCAACACCAGTCGCTAACCGAAGCAGAAGAATTCTGGCGACAGCAATTACGCGGTTTTGCTGAACCTATCCATCTGTTGGGAGCAAAGGGTTCAACACCACAACCTGTGTCATACAGCACACAGAAAATCCATCTGTCAACGACAAGCACTTCAGCCTTAAATGCTTTAGCCAAGGAACACCAACTCACGCTGAATACCCTGGTTCAGGGAGCTTGGGCTTTACTACTGAATCGCTATAGCGACAAGGATGATGTCATTTTTGGGGCGACAAGAGCCTGTAGGCACTCAGGACTCGGCAGTATGAAGTCGATGGTCGGTCTTTTTATCAATACTCTGCCAGTGCGAGTTCAGGTGAATCCTGATCTGCCTCTAGTACCGTGGCTGAAGGCACTACGAGAACAATGGATTAGTTTGCGGGATTATGAACACACCCCTCTGGTGAATATTCAGGAGTGGAGTGAAGTCCCTAGGGGAGAATCCTTGTTTGAGAGCCTTCTGGTGTTTGAGAACTATGAGCTAAATGCTGCTCTAAAAAGGCAGGGAGGAAAATGGAGCGATCGGGAATTTGAGCTTCTGGAACAACCTAACTATCCTCTAACTCTAGCCGTCTATGGTGAGTCAGAGTTGTCACTGAAAATTGACTATGATTCCCGTCGCTTTGATGATGTGACAATCGCCAGGATGTTGGGGCATATAGAGACGTTACTTGAGGGGTTCACTGCCAATCCTCAACAGTGTTTGGGTGAATTGCCACTTTTAACGGCAGCCGAAAGACATCAATTGTTGGTGGAGTGGAATGATACTCAAGCTGAGTATCCCCAGGATAAATGCATTCATCAGTTATTTGAGGAACAAGTTGAGAAAACACCTGATGCTGTAGCTGTGGTGTTTGAAGACCAACAGTTGACCTATCGGCAGCTTAATCAGCAGGCGAATCAGTTGGCTCACTACTTGAAAAAGTTGGGTGTGAAACCAGAGATTCTGGTGGGCATCTGTATGGAGCGATCGCTGTTCATGATAGTGGGTCTTCTGGGAATCCTCAAGGCAGGTGGAGCTTATGTGCCTTTAGACCCGGAGTATCCCCAAGAGCGTCTAGCTCGCTTGCTGTCTGATTCACAGATGCCAGTGTTGTTGACTCAAGAGAAGTTGGTGGCTAGGTTGCCTGAGAATAAGCCTCCTATTGTCTGTTGTGATACAGACTGGGGAGCAATTCTTCAAGAGCGTGCAGAAAATCTGGGGAGTGACGTAAAAAGCGATAATTTAGCTTACGTTATCTACACGTCAGGCACAACCGGACAGCCCAAAGGAGTCATGATTGAGCAGGGCTCGGTGCTGAATCTAGCGATGGGTCTTGATCAAAGCATTTATGATGCGGCTCAGGCAAAAGACCAACTTCGAGTTAGCTTGAATGGATCGTTAGGATTTGATACGTCTGTTAAGCAAATCATTCAGCTCCTATCAGGTCACACCCTTGAGATCATACCAGAGGAACTCCGCTTGGATGGAGCTGCCCTGTTATCTTATCTACAGCGTCGCCAGATCGATGTATTGGATTGCACGCCATCTCAGTTGGGATTGCTGATTTCAGCAGGTTTACTCGAAAGTAATATTGCCCCTCAGTATGTACTGGTTGGTGGAGAACAAATCAACCCATCAATGTGGGAACGTTTGAGCCAAGCAAAACCGAGCCATTTTTTCAATGTTTATGGTCCAACTGAATGCACTGTAGATAGTACGGTTTGTGATATCAGCGTATCTAAATTAAAATCCGTTATCGGACGCCCCATTGCTAATACACAAATTTACATTCTCAACTCTCAACGTCAACCTGTACCGATTGGTGTTCCCGGTGAGTTACATATAGGAGGGGCGGGTTTAGCACGAGGCTATCTGAATCGTCCAGAATTAACGACTGAGAAATTTATTCCTAATCCGTTTAGTAATGAACCCGGAGCAAGGCTATACAAAACAGGAGATAAGGTTCGCTATTTAGCGGATGGGAACATTGAGTTTCTCGGTCGGATTGACAACCAGGTGAAGATTCGCGGCTTTCGTATTGAGCTGGGCGAAATCGAAGCGGTGTTGGGACAACATCCAGCAATACAAGATAGTGTGGTTATTGCTCAGTCCGATGATATTGGGAGTAAACGTTTAGTTGCCTATGTCGTTCCCCGTCAAGGACACACCATTGCCGTTGATGATTTGCGTCGCTTTCTTAAACAGAAGTTACCCGCTTACATGGTATCGTCCGGTTTCATGGTGTTAGATGCACTGCCGTTAACTCCCAATGGTAAAGTAGACCGCAAGGCATTACCTCAAATAGACTGGGCAAAGGTTGGGGAATCCGAGAGTTTTGTTGCTCCTCGTACTCCAGTAGAGGAACTACTGGCAGGTATCTGGGCAGAAGTTTTGGGACTAGGACAAGTTGGGATTTATGATGATTTCTTTGAGTTGGGGGGTCATTCGTTAACAGCCACTCAAGTTATTTCTCGCGTGGGTGAGCTATTCTCCCTTGAACTGCCAATACGCTGTTTGTTTGACTTTTCGACAGTCGCAGATTTAAGTAAACAGATTGAAACGATTCGCTCTCAGGACTCGGATTTGTCTCCGGCAATTCCGATTCAACCCATTTCTAGAGAAGCAGAACTGGCTTTATCGTTTGCTCAACAAAGATTGTGGTTTCTCAATCAATTAGACGGACAAAACACCACCTACAATATTTTATCGGGCTTCCACCTCAGTGGAACTCTGGATGAAGCTGCTCTAGAACAGTCAATTGCTGAAATTGTCAAGCGCCATGAGAGTCTGCGTACTAGCTTTTCTGTGGTGGATGGAGTGGCTGTCCAGGTCATTCATCCGCAGGTAAACATCCCTATTTCTACGGTGAATTTGCAGGGGTTGTCTGAAGTTGAACAAGCTATCGAGGTACAACGGTTAGTCCAAGAGGAGAATCAACGTCCCTTTGACTTGGCTCAGAGTCCACTCCTGCGGGTTATGGTATTGCAGGCAAGGGAATCTCATATCCTGTTGGTGACGATGCACCACATTGTCTCGGATGGTTGGTCAATGGGGATCTTCTTCCGGGAGTTGTCCCACTTCTATGCCGCCTTTTCTGGTGGAAAATTTGCTTCTTTGCCCAACCTGCCCATCCAATATGCTGATTTTGCCCACTGGCAGCGACAATGGTTACAAGGGGAAGTACTGGAAACTCAGCTTGAGTATTGGAAGCGGCAATTGGCTGGAGCGCCACCCTTGTTGGACTTGCCGACTGACCGCCCTCGTCCTCCCTCTCAAACCTTCCGAGGCGGTACTAAGACATTTGAACTGAGTGGGACATTGACACAGCAGCTTAAGAAACTGGGTCATCAGTCGGGAACAACTCTATTTCTGACGTTGTTAGCGGCGTTTGTCACTCTTCTTAGTCGTTATAGTCATGAAGACGATATTGTAGTTGGCACACCAATTGCTGGTCGCAATCACCGGGAAATTGAGTCTCTGATTGGCTTTTTTGTGAATACGTTAGCGTTGCGAGTTGACCTTTCCGGTAATCCTAGCTTCCGAGAATTACTCAGGCGGACACGACAGGTTACGTTAGAGGCTTATTCCCATCAGGATTTGCCATTTGAGAAATTGGTGGAGGAACTCCAACCGGAACGGAACCTGAGTTACAATCCACTGTTTCAGGTGATGTTTGTTTTACAGAATGCTGGGTCTGAGGATTGGCAGCTTCCGGGTTTAACTTTGAGTCCTTTAGAGATAGAGAGTGTCACGGCTAAGTTTGATTTAACCTTAGCCATAGAGGAGAAGGAATCAGGGCTGAGAGGGGTTTGGCAATATAACAGTGATTTGTTTGATGGGACGACTATCTCTCAGATGGCTGGACATTTCCAAACGCTGTTGGCAGGAATTGTGGCTAATCCAGAGCAATCAATGTCTGAACTGCCCCTATTAACGGAAGCCGAGCGACATCAATTGTTGGTGGAGTGGAATGATACTCAGGTTGATTATCCCAAGACTAAGTGTATTCATGAGTTGTTTGAGGAACAGGTGGAGAAAACGCCTGATGCAGTAGCGCTAGTTTGTGCCGATGAGCAGCTAACGTATCGGGAGTTGAATGGGAGGGCGAATCAGTTAGCCCATTATTTACAAACGTTGGGGGTGGAATCCGAGACTTTAGTAGGGATTTGTGTGGAGCGATCGCCTCTAATGGTAATCGGACTGCTGGGAATTCTCAAAGCGGGTGGGGCTTATGTGCCTTTAGATCCCAGTTATCCCCAAGAGCGTTTGGCTTCGATGCTTAAAGATGCTCAGGTATCGTTACTATTGACTCAACAGAGATGGGTTGAGGGGTTTCCTCGGCGTTCAGCACAAGTGGTTGCTCTGGATACTCATGAGGATTTGGCAGGAGAAGGTGTTGAGAATTTAACCAAGAATGTTCAGTCTGACAACTTAGCTTATGTCCTTTACACTTCCGGTTCTACAGGGAAACCCAAAGGAGTAGCCATTGAACATCGCAGTGTTATGGCTCTTGTGAGTTGGGCAACAGAGGTGTTTACCACAGAACAGTTGGCTGGAGTTCTAGCGTCAACATCTTTTTGTTTCGATATTTCGGTGTTTGAGTTATTTGTGCCGTTAAGCTGTGGTGGCACGATTATTCTGGCGGAAAATGTTTTGCATCTGCCGACTTTGCCTGGGGCTGATCAGGTGACGTTAATCAATACCGTTCCTTCTGCGATCGCGGAGTTAGTAAGGGCTAAGGGTATTCCGGCTGGAGTCCGCACGGTTAACTTGGCTGGGGAAGCTTTACCTCAACGGCTAGTACAACTTATCTATCGACAGGATAGTATTGAGCAACTGTTTAATCTGTATGGTCCTTCTGAAGATACAGTTTATTCGACCTATACTTTAGTGGAGCGGGATAGTGAAAAGGCTCCTCCCATTGGTCGTCCGGTTGCTAATACTCACGTTTATATTCTTGACTCTCAGCTTCAACCTGTACCGATTGGTGTACCCGGTGAATTACATATTGGGGGTGCAGGTTTAGCACGAGGCTATCTGAATCGACCCGATTTAACGACTGAGAAATTTATTCCCAATTCCTTTAGTGATGAACCTGGAGCAAGGCTATACAAAACTGGGGATAAGGTGCGCTATTTACCGGACGGAAACATTGAGTTTATCGGTCGGATTGATAATCAGGTGAAGATTCGCGGCTTTCGTATTGAGCTGGGTGAAATTGAAACTGTATTAGGGCAACATGAAGCCGTACAAGATTGTGTGGTTATTGCTCAGTCAGATGAGAGGGAGACTAAACGTTTGGTGGCTTATGTAGTTCCTAGTCAAGAAACGATTAGCGTTCGTGAACTACGTAGCGTTCTCAAGCAGAAGTTGCCGGATTATATGATCCCTTCAGCTTTTGTCATGTTGGAGGCTATGCCCCTGACGCCGAATGGGAAAATAGATCGAAGAGCATTACCAAGTCCCGATTCCTCTAACTTCAGATCCGAAGCCAGTTTTGTTCCCCCTCGTACACCGACAGAGGAAGTCTTAGCGGCAATTTGGAGCAATCTTCTAGGAGTAGAACAAGTTGGGATTTACGATAACTTCTTTGAATTGGGGGGACATTCCTTGATAGCAATGCGAATCATATCTCGAATCGCTGATGCTTTCGGTGTTAACTTACCTTTACAAAATTTTTTTGAACAACCAACAGTCGCTCAATTAGCTCAACAAATTTCTACAGTTTGTCGGAAAAATCTACTACAACCTCCACCCATCCAACCGGTTCATCAAAAAAGTGGAGTAATACCCTTATCTTTCAATCAAAAAAGACGATGGATATTGAGAGAGGCTCCTTGGGCAAAATTAGGTAACTGCTATACCTTATCCCTTGTAGGCAAACTTAACATAAAAGCTCTAGAACAAGCTCTTGGTGAAATTATTAGTCGCCATGAAATTCTCCGTACAAGCTTTCAAATTATGCAAGGAAAACCTACTCAATTGATTAATAAAAAATCGAATTTCACGTTGCCAATATTTGATTTTAAAAATGTAGACCAAAATACTTGTAAAAATGAAATTTCAAAAATAATATTAACTACTAAACAACATATTTTTAGTTTTTGCGAAGAATTATTTTTTCGATTCGTACTGTTTAAGTTAACAGAACAAAAGCATTTACTACTGTTAAATATCCATACAACAGAACTGACAAACTCACAACTCCAGAGCTTTTAGATATGCTCACTAAGAGTTTAAAACCTTTTTTGACTCATTGACTCAGACTTATCTTAAATCTATATTTAGCTGTATAAAATTGTTGATCAAACCAAAAATGGACATGAACATAAGGAGTAGCAATAGCTCCCCACCAAAACTTATATCTCTTGATGTGGGAGGAACTTTAGGTTTTGCTAAAGGGCCGACAATCACAAATGTCCTTAGCCGTGTTTCAAATCTGCCTAAATCGGATGTCCATCGTATATTACGCAGCACATTACATGTAACCCAAAACGTCACAGAAGTCCTAATCCATAAAGTTTGCACAATGCTAGGCATTGATCCTGCCCTTTTTCCAAGAAATTATGTTGCACCTGCTTTTCAGCTTTATCCACAAACGCTATCCTCAATCACGTCATTAAGGAAATGCGCTCCATTAATTACACTTTCCAATGTTTCATGTCTTGACTTCAAGATGGAAACCTTGCAGGAGATAATTGGTGATTATATTTCTGGGCAATATCCTTCATGCATTCTGGGTTATGCGAAACCAGACAAACGAGCATTTGAATCTATCATACGCCATCATCAGACATCAATCAGCTCTCTCGTACATATAGGGGATAATTGGGAATGCGACATAGTAGGTGCTATATCAGCCGGAGCAAAAGCAATTTGGATAGCAGGGAAGCGTACTGCACCTAATGAGCCAAATATATGCACAGACAAGCTTACCATTGTGGAAGACCTCGTGGAAGCGTCAGAGTATTTAGAGAGCCTAGTAGATACCCTCTCTAGAAATATGATTTACTAAACCTAATTATTTTCGGATTAAGGATAGACTCATGAGCAAATTTGCTGGTACTGCAACTTACTATAGTCGCTACCGCCCTGGCGTTCCTAGTGAAGTAGCAGAATGTCTAATCTCTGAGGCAAACCGTTATGCGCCAGCTACTACACTTCTTGATCTTGGTACTGGCACTGGACAAGTAATTGAAGCATTACATCAGAATTTCAGGGATATTATTGCCGTTGAGCCTGATGTAGAAATGATAAATTTGGCAAAGAAAAATATTCGCGTAATAATTTCATCTGAGACGGCTATCAGCTTTTATAACTGTCAAGCTGAAGAATTCTTACCTCCTATAAACTGGACAGCATCATTGGTCACCATTTGTCGTGCATTTCACTGGATGGATCAAGAAAAGACTCTTAGACACTTATCCAAGTACGTATCACCAACTGGTGCTGTAGCTATATTCGGTGACCATAGTTTTTGGCGAGCTAACAGCCCCTGGAAAAAAGCTGTGCGGAAAGTTATTCAAGATTTTCTTGGTGAACAACGTCGTGCAGGAGAATGTGTTTTCTCGCATCACAATCGCCCTTACAGTGAAATTATTAAAGAGTCTCCTTTCTCAGACGTTACAAAATTCAATATTCCAGTGCATCGCACTTGGAACACAGAAAGTATTTTGGGTTATCTATATTCAACATCTTTTGCGTCACGCCCACTTTTGGGAGAAAGACTTGAAGAATTTGAATCTACTGTGAGGAGAACTCTAGCTGAGTTTTCTCAAGACGATACCTTTGAAGAAGAAAATGAGTTTATGATTCGTATTGGTCGAAAAAAATAGGTGTCTTTGTTTAAAACTATTTCATTTATATATTGCCTAAAATTAACAACGAAAAAAGGGTAGAGATGGAGCAAATAGAGAACACAGCAGCTTACAATTTACGTGTAGCAGAGGCTATAAAAGCATTCTGGGAAGCGGCAAACTACATAAGTGTTTGCCTTCTATATCTTAAAGAGAACCCAATGTTACATAGACCCCTTGTTCTCTCTGATGTTAAACCGAGAGCAGTTGGACATTGGGGATGTGTACCTTCTCTAAACTTTATATGGGCAACCTTACTCTTTGTAATACGCTCTACAAATACTGATGTAAGGCTGTTTCTTGGGACAGGCCATGCAGGTGCCGCATGGCTAGCGTGTTCTTACCTTGAAGGTAGTTTATTTCGTTACTACGGAACTGGAGATGATGAAATAAGCCTTGCAGAACTTTCATCTGCTTTTGGTCGAACAGGGGGATACCTTACTGAACTAAGCACACAATACCCAGGTGTCTTATGGGCAAGTGGTGAACTAGGGTACACACTTGGTATTGCTCATGGACACTCTTTAAGTACAAATAGAGGAGTAGTTATAGCAGTTCTAGGGGATGGTGAACTTGAAACAGCTCCGACAAGTGCTTCCTTTCAAGCTATCCGAAAATTTATTAATCGACCTTCGCGTCTAGTAATATTAGTCAATCTCAATGGTCTTCGTATGGGCAGCTCAAGTGAGATATCTACATGGACTGATCATGTAATCTACAACTATTTCATTGGACTTGGTTTGCAACCACATTTTATTGAAGGATTTGATATTAACGAGCTTTGCAAAGTGCTAAATCTGGCTATTTTTGAATCCCAAAAATCTGGTCCTCCCAAAGTAATTATCCTAAGAACACCCAAAGGCGCAACAATTCCGGTTTCTCTAGATGGTGAGAGTCTATCAGGTACAACTCAGTCGCACAAGGTTCCAATCAAGCAAGTTCAAGAACAATCACAGCTTAAATGGCTTGAGAACTGGCTTTGTTCCTACAAACCTCAAAATATATTTAAGGATGAAAGAATTAATAGGTCTAAATTTGCCTTAATAATTCCGCGTAATGATCTCCTCATCGGTACAGTTCATAATCGTATTGAAGCCAGTTTGTTGACAGATTTAAAATACAAATATTGTAGGAAGCCCCCCAAAAACAAAAATTTAATTGAATCTTTCGTGGAATCCCTTAAATGTATTGCGAAATACCAACATCTTAGTTTATTGATTACTTCTCCTGACGAGCTTTCGTCTAATAGGTTAAGTGACTTGAACTCTAGCAAAGTAGACATTATCGAATATTTATCAGAGCATCAATGTTTAGCGTGGTCTATTGGAGCAATAACAGCAAGTCGATTCGCAGTGTCATTCCCAAATCAAGCGGTTTTATAGCCAGTGGATATCGATCCAGTTTTACAGCTATTACATCAGTAGATATACTTCTCGCGAGCCAAAGCTCTTGGATACAACTTTCTGAAAAAGCCCTTAAGTTTATAAGCTGTTCTGACAAAAAAATAAATGAACCTGCTATTTTCATGGCAATTAATCAATTAAAACTTATTGAAAGTAAGTTGCGAGAAGAACTGATAGATTCGTATGATGAACCCGAATGGTACTGGGATTTAGAGCCTAAGAACATACTCATTAAGCTGTTCGGCATTTAAATAGGGTATAATTAATAAGAAAAATGCATAACAGCTTATTCAGTAACCGTTCAGGGGAGAACGAAATCTGGTAATCTGAGAAGCATGGATGAGCGGCACCCACAAGAGATATCAGGAATTAACGCTGACGACTGGGAGCAGACCCGCGTCAGAGTGAAGCCCTATCAGAGTCAGTGGAGGCAGCTGACTGCTTACAAGCAGTCAGCTCCCACTATCGGATCTGACTGCTTACCCCCCTCTGAACGGTTACATTATTCATTTAGGTGAGGAGGAATCTTAAATGAGACAGTTAAAAGATGAACAAGGACTAATAGAGGAATTGTCTAGGGCTTATGATGTTCCTCTTCTCGACATCCAACTTATGGCTCTAAACCTTTATGGCATTGCCTCTAATATTGGTGATAATAGAGCACGTATGAAAGTGTATCTTGATGCTGATCCAACTACTGAATGGCATCTTATTGTGCCTACAAGTCAGCCTATGAGTCCATATGAACTTATAGACAATATTCTTTTCTGCTTTGGTAAGCGAATAGCTTTTGTACGTTTAGTTGAGCATGATGATGCAAGATTAGGTTACGCAAGGGTTGGAGAGCAAGTACTAACACTTAACACAAATAAACGCTCTACTTGTACAGGATGTGTGTTTTGCCCTAATACTCTTGCAGATTCTAACGATCCACGTCTTTCACAATCTGAAGACGAGATTAGACAGTGGTTGAGTGCTTTTCTTCTCGAACATGGCTGGTCAAATTTATCGTCGATTCGAGAGATAAACTTATCTACTGGGTGTTTTGGGGAAGAATCAAAAGCAATCTCACATCTTACTGAGTTGCGCGTCTTGCTAAATGAGTTTAGCTTTAGGGGTCGTCTTGGTATTTTATCTTCGGTAATACAGACTGATGAGGGAATGAAAGCTTTAGCAGAATTAAGTCCCTTTGCGCTGTTTATAACATTAGAATGCGTAACGAGGCGAGATTTATTGCTAAAAGAAAGTAAAGCTAGCCTGCAACCGGCTGAGGCAGTTCGTGTTCTTATGAGAGCTAGAGAAGCGGATGTTGATACTGGTGTAATGCTCGTAGTTGGTCTTGATCCTCTTTCAGAAGCTACTAATTGGTTAAGTGAAGCTGTGCCTTACTTGACTGATTTTCCAAATCTTCAGATTTTTCAATCACATAGTCCTTATATGAACTTATTCCGCACTAAAGGAGCAGAAGCACTTGAATTTTTCTTAACTGCTAGACATAATTTTGAATCTATATTATTGCCCACATCCTTAAGACCCCAGCGTTGGCAAAACTATCGCCCGCTTTGGTATTACAAATTTGGTTCGGAGGAGCTTTTACCATGTCCCTACTAGATGAAATAAATTCGTTAATATATGCAAAAGTGATTTCACAAGGAAGTCATCTGTCGTTGCTTGTTGAAGCACCAATACTAGGAAAGTTAAAAGCCTGTCGTATCCAAGTTGTTCTTGAAAATATAACATACAAAGGATTAGGCGTTTCAATAGATGATGATACTGCTCTTATTATTGTAGATACTCAAAATTGTGCAAATCACTATAATGTTAATTCTACTATCATTCTTTCTGATATCCATTTTATCGGAACTAGTTTACCTCTTGATTGCGTGATTAAAAGGCTGAGAGAAATACTGAATGTTGATTCTCTTGGTTCTCTTTCAGATAGAGCAGCACGTCATGCTCTTCTTTACATTCTTGAAGCACATGACTTGGAGATTAGGCATCAGCGTCTTGAGGTCTTAAAAGAACTAATGAGAACTTAAATAATAAAACTTATAAACAAAGAATTATGGTTGATTTTCGTATCAAGCACGAACAACGTAATGAACATATTTGGGATACTCTTCGCAACCGTTGGCTTGAATTTAAAGGCTTACAGGAGTTGTCCGATTTATTCTTCCACTCAAAAGTTTAAGATAAATCCTAGAATATATATTTATGAGTACCCTTAATGACTTTCTCTATCGCCGAATTCATCTTTATAAAGCTGAGTTTTATGCCTACGTTAATTCTGAAATAGTTAGTCCACTAGGTGTATCAGATCTTATTCGCCAAAGAAGAAATTTACCTCGTAGTATAAGTTCAACACAAATATATTTACATTTAAAAACTTGGGATGGAATAGAAGGCTGGTTTAGACCATTGAGTCGATGGTCTAATGTTAGACTCTCCAAAATAATTAAATTAATTGGTTTGCTTGGTCGGTACACATCCATTGCAGATGCCGTAAAGATTTTAAAACCATTCTGGTTTCAAAATTCAACAAATTGTGCTGCAATTGACTGTGTTTTATGGGATATTATTTGTCGAGAAGAAGGACTACCATTATGGCGTGTACTCTCGGATGTCCAGGTCGAGATTAGAAGTAATCCACCCTTCTATGGAAGTGTTCTAGGATTATCTCTTCAGAATATAGATGTGCTTACAAATGTATTTGCTGATAATTATCCACTTGCCAAATGGACGTTAGATAGAGAAACTTCTATTGACAAACAAATATCAGAGATTATGAGTCTTAACATAGCGCTAAACTATATAGCTCTTGATGCTCATGGTAGTCTAGAGCTTCCCGATCTAGAGAAAATCTTTGATTTAGCTCCAAACCTCGCTTGGCTTGAAGACCCTTTTCCTTCGGATAATGATTTTATATGGAATAAAATTGGAGCTTTAAGCAACAGACAATTTCCACCATTAGTTGTAGGTGAAGATATTTCTTCGATAGATGGTCTAAATAAATTTTCTGCACTTTCGGTAGTCCAAGCAGTTAATATTGAAGTTGAACGTCTTGGCATAACTAGATCGGTGCTAGTTCTAGAGAATCTCAAAGCTCAAAAGCGTAGGTGTCACTTGCATGGGAGGTCAATTGTATTATCATCGCATCTGTCTATAGCATATCCCGAAGTAGTGTTTTGGGTTGAAGTTCACCTTGCATTTGCTTTGGAAAGACTGATAACTATTCATTATCCTAAATCAGACTTAGATCCCCGTAATATTGTTTGTTACTGTCTTGAGCAGATGGGAATTGGCGTAAAACCAACTATAGAACTGAAACCATCGGTTTTTGGCATTTTAATCTGATTTGTAAATTATTTAATAAAGCATATGAATTTTAGGAAGCAACTTGCAATATCAGAAAGCCCTGCGATTTCAGAGGTTGTAGAAATACCTCTTACTCCAGCCGAAGCATTAAAACATGCTGTAGAGCTACGCCCTGATGCTAAATTGATCTGTATTGAAACTAATGGAAGTCAAGCTACGCAAACTTATGTAGAGATTTGGAAACGTTCTGAAAAGATATTAGGTGGATTCCGAGCTTCTGGTTTGCAACCAGGAAATCCCATTATTTTCCAAATCTCAACAGGACAAGACTTTGCTCCTATTCTTTGGAGCTGCATCATAGGCGGCTTTATCCCAGTACCTGTGCCAGTTGCAGCTAATTATTCAAAACCAAACCAAGCCTTATCAAGGCTATATAACGTTTGTCAAAAATTAGACTATCCCATAATACTGAGCAATTCAACATTGGCATCACAAGTTCATGGAGGTTTACAGTTATATGGCCCAAAAAAAGTAAATATTGCAACACTTGAGGAGATTGAAAGCCATAGTCCAGATCCAAGATTACACAAACACAAGCCGCATGAACTCGCGTTGCTGCTACCGAGTTCTGGCACTACAGATAAGTGCAAATTAATTGAAGTCAGTAGTTGCACTTTTATCTACCGCTTCCTCCAAATTTCAATTCATCAAAATTACAAATCTATAGAAAAGGTTATTTTGAGTTGGTTTCCTCTTGAAAATATTAGCGGCATTTTAACAACAGCGCCTAACGACTTTCAAAAAAAAATACATTTACCAGCACAAAATATAATTCGCAATCCCTTATTATGGCTGGACGCATTAAGTAAGTATCGAGTAACCCATGCACCAACAACCAATTTTATCTTAGCTCTTGTAATTGATAAACTAAGAACAAATTACCAATACAAATGGAACTTTTCATCTGTTCAAAGAATAGGCATTGGCGCTGAACCTATTGTAGCCAAAACAGCACGAAGTTTCCTAGAGATACTAGGTAAATATAACCTCAATCCTCATGTTTTCGGACCTGTCTATGGGATGACTGAGTGTGGACCAATTGCTTGTAGTCGAGAAGGCTTCTCGTTAACAACCACATCTAATAGCGATCGCTTTGTCGAAATCGGCAAGCCATCAAGAGGACACTCTATTAGAATAGTGGATCAACAGGGCAGTATCATTGAAGAAGGTCAGATAGGTCGCATTCAGGTTACAGGTCCATCAATGACATCAGGCTATTATAAAGCGCCTGAACTGACTCGTCAGCTCTTCACCGAAGACGGTTGGATTAACACCGGAGATTTAGGCTTTCTGCAAGATGGCAAATTAACAGTTACAGGACGTGAAAAAGAAACAATTATAATCAATGCACGCAATTTTTCCTGCCACGAAATTGAATTAGTCGTCGAAGAAGTTGAAGGCGTAGAACCGGCTTACACAGTTGCCTGTGCCATCCGACAACAAGACAGCGACACCGACGAATTAGCTATCTTTTTCCACACCCTGATTACCGAACCCAGTCAATTCGCCCAATTGACCAAACAAATTCGCGGAAAAGTCACGCAAACCTTGGGAATAAACCCCACTTACATCATCCCCATTGATAAAGCGACAATTCCCAGAACCTCAACAGGCAAAATTCAACGCTTGCAACTTAAACAGAGCCTAGAAGCAGGTGAATTTGATGCCATAATCAAACGAGTCGATACACTCCTCAAGCAAGAGTCGGAAAAAACCTGGGTCGCCCCCCGCGATGAATTAGAACTCCAACTCACCCAGATTTGGGAAAAGGTTTTAGGCAAAAAGTCCATTAGCATTAACGATAACTTCTTCGACCTAGGCGGACATTCCCTAATAGCCGTCCGCCTATTTGACCAAATCGAGAAAACATTTAGTCAAACTCTCCCCCTAGCCACCCTTTTCCAAGCCGCCACCATTGAAGAACTCGCTAACATCTTACGTCAGTCAGGATGCTCAATACCTCAGTCCTCACTGATCCTGCTTCAGCCTCATGGCTCTAAACCACCTTTCTTCTATGTCACACCAGCAGGTGTTACTGCCTTAGACTGTAGCAGCTTAGTGCGTCATCTGACACCAGACCGACCCTTTTATGCACTGCAAGAAAGTGGATTAGAGGGAGAACTTATTCACCATACTTCCATTGAAGAAATCGCAACTCACTACATTCAACAGATACGTACTGTCCAACCATCCGGTCCCTATTTTCTCGGAGGTGCTTGCTTTGGAAACGTTGTTGCCTTTGAGATGGCACAACAACTCTATAAACAAGGAGAGCAAATAGCGCTACTGGTTATAATTGATGGTTTCTGGCCAGATCATGTGGCAGAACGCCCCCAATCTAAATTAATTTATTTAGTCAGATATGTTACACGCCATCTAACTATCCTTTCCCTACTCCCTCCTCAAGAAAAATGGAATTACATTATTAGACTGATTCAGAGAAGTATTCTCAAGGTTTACTACAAAATTAATCCAAGTCGATTAGGCAACTCTTCTTTAATTGATCGAGCTTTCTACTATCAAGATCTAGGTCGTCAGCTTCGGATTCAATATGTCCCTCAAGTTTACCCAGGGCGGGTCAGTCTCATCAAAGCCAACAAAAAACACAACTGGCTCTCATTAGATCCAGACAAAGACAAAGAAAAGTTTCTATCCGTATGGAATAAATTTGCAACCGAAGGAGCCGAACTATACGATTTTCCCGGTCATCATAGTTTCATGTTTAAAGAGCCTTACGTACAAGACTTAGCTGAGAAATTACAGATTTGCTTAGATAAGGCTCAAACAGAGAACTCAAAAGGCAGTAGCTCAAAAAAAAAATTAAGTCAACAGTCAGCAGAGACTTTAACTCAAAACCCTAACCTGAGCAAAAAAGAATCGACAACCCGTTTTGCCACTCCCCAGGATAAATTAGAACCGCAACCAAAGTCAGGATAAGCTGTTCGGCATTTAAATAGGGTATAATTAAAATAGGAAATCCGAAGAACAAAAAAAATATGCCAGCCAAAG
>NZ_JBKHUP010000131.1:0-18483 GCF_046565525.1 Coleofasciculus sp.
CGGCTACTGTGCTGAAGTTATTGGCATTATCTAAGGTGATATTGCCATTGGCATTTAAGGTTGTGCCACCCGTAACAGTGAGATTCTCCAAGTCGGTGATAGCGCCATTAGCGGTGATGTTAAGAGTACCAGAAATGTTAAAAGGTTGGTCAAAAGGTGCTGATTTTACGGAACTTCCTAGCTGTATATCATTGATATCTTTGAGTGAGACATTGTTAGCACTGGTGACTAAAACCTCATTAAAGTTATTGCCGTCATTTTTGAGGGTGATGTTATTTGCTGCACCTACGCCTAACCGGGTTCTACCACCAATATCTAATGTTGTCCCAGCCCCTTGTGTAATCGCACCATTGGCTTCAATTAAAAGGTTTAACCCTCTAGTTGAAATACTTTGATTGAGTTCGACAGCGCCCCCTGCCTGAAAAACTAAGCTCAATCCATCCCCTGGTGTATTTGTCGTATCGCTATCAAATATCTGCCCGTTGATGATGATATTCTTCGCTGCTATCAAAGTTAGGGTCTTATTAGTGCCCCTGGTGTCGAAATCTAAGTTAGTTGCTAGGGTGATATTTCCATCTTGTGCAGGAGTTCCTGTTCCTGTACCTGTATTCAGAGTGACATCACCCATAGTTAAGGCATTCAAGAGCGTCGTAATATTGAGTACGGAGTCATTCGCCGCCGCCGTAAAATTAGGTGCAGTGCCACCAATGCTATTAGTCCCATCACTAATCGTGATATTGTAAGGGTCAATTAACCAAGTTCCCCCATCTCCTGCCGGTGCGGTGATATCAGGCGCGAAAGGAACATCCAAGAATCCCGCACTACTGGTTTCGACAAAACCTCCATTGCCCCCACGTTCCCCACCTCTAGCGCTAATATGACCATAAGTACGAGTCGTCTGATTTGACCAGACAATGGTTCGCCCCCCTTTCCCCTCATCTAAAGCATCAGCGTTAATCCTTGAGTCTTCACTAATAAAAGTGACATCAGCATTAGGAATCGGTTCAAGTCCTTTTTCACCGCCACCAATTCGTATAGTACCCCCGCCATGGCTTCCTGATGCGTCTATATTGGCGCCAATTAAACCTACCTTATTGCCAATGACATTAATTTCACCCCCAGTTGAGGATGAGGGCGAGGGCGCACGTCGGTGCGCCCCTACCGCCCCGGAAACATTAATTTCACCTGATACAATCGCAACGCCTGTCTCTTTAGGTAAGGTGATTCCAGTATCTGTTAGTTGTACATTGCCCGATTCATTAACCTCGACGCCTGTTTCAACCTCTTCCCCCTTCCCCGTTAATAATTCAGCTAAATCCCCAGGTTTGACTGGCAATATTGACCCGTCTTTAGCCTTGGATGGTTCAACCTCCAGAGACAATAATCCCCCGGGGCGAGAAATCTTGACTAAATTGGAACCGGGAACCGCCGCTACGGTAATGGTTCCCCCTGGTGCGGTTAGTGTCCCTGTATTAACGACATTTCCTGCGAGTAGGGTTAAATTTTTACCTTCTGATACCGCTAATTCGCCTCCATTAACAATACTTCCCGTCTCGGATACATCAAAGGCAAATTGGTTGGGTGTCCCGACTAAGTTCTGATAATCATTCCCACCAATGGCATTAAACCAATTGCCATTGCCAAACCCTATACCTGTGGCGGTGGTGGCGATAAAGTCACCTGGGACGTTTAATCTAGCATCCGCACCAAAAATTATCCCCGCCGGATTCATTAAATATAAGTTGGGATTGCCCCCGGTGACTTGAATCAACCCGTTAATCACAGAGGCGTCACCGCCCACGACGCGACCAAGAATATTGTTTAAATTAGGATTTGCCAGAAAGTTGGCGATTTGATTGGTATCTAAGCCAAATTGCTGAAAACTGTGGAAGAGGTTTGCCCCATCAGCCGAAAGACTACCACCGGAAATATCGATGCGGTTTCCATCCGGTATGATAATTGTACCTGTACCGTCTGCGGCTGGGATAATTGGCTGCGCCAGAACGAAGACTTCAGAGGATGTGCCAAGGCTGAAAATCCAAAGCCAAAATCCGGTAACAGCGGCTTTTAAAACATGTACTCTGTTCATGGCTGATTCGTTGACCCAGCGCAGGTTGGGTTTCAAGGGGACTTTTAATAATACTCGCTTCGTTGCCGATCTCCATATTGGGGTGAACTAAATCTGTGCAAATCTATGCAGACAAGCTAGAAATGTCTCATATTGCTGGTTTCATCCGTTGATGGTTATCGTTAGGGACGTTGATGAAGCAAGGCACTTCTCCCACCCACCGGAGCTTAACCGTACCTAGCACCCCGCTAGGTGATACTCTACTTCAAGTCGTAACGCTTTTCTGGACGCTAAACTTTGGGCGTCAACTTTTGGCTTTGGGCGTAAGGATGGTGCCCCTACGAAGTCTCAAATTTTGGTATCACGCCACTCACTAGAGTCTGGCATTAGGCAATCCAGGGGGCTGGCAACTTTACTCACAATACCCCTTGATGGCATGATAACCGACTTTAATCAGATTCAACCTGATCGTCAAGCCGAATCGGAAAAGATTAACAATTCTCAAATTAGTCAAGTAACTATGTAACTTTATATTTAGAATGAATAGTTTGGTTACCAAACCCCTACTGCTGTCACTTGTCCTCAGTTCCCATTTTCAAGCCACCCCCTGACACTATCATAACTATCACCCGGCAACCCATTTGACTGGTCAGAATTCGCTATCATCCAATCATGGCTCTTTATCTGAAGAGAGTTTAATTTGGGCTACTTATGTTATATTTCTTTACATATACACCCCGACTGTCGCTTACATCAATATGGTTGTGTCTATAAAAAGCCGAAACCAGCTTGATTGGCACTCAAGCGATATAACACAGGAGCAATCGGATACCATCATTGCTCAAGGGGTAACGATGGAATATAAGTCAGGCAATCAGAGCTATCAAGTACTCAAAGGGATTGACTGGCAAATTAAGCGTGGCAATATTCAAATTCTCATGGGACCATCGGGTTCAGGGAAAACGACGTTACTCTCTATTCTGGCAGGACTACTGACGCCTTCACTCGGCAATGTCTCCCTACTTGGAGAAGAGATAACCAAAATGTCCAGCGCCAAGCTAGCCCGCTTTCGGCGACAGAAAATTGGCTTTATTTTCCAGCATTTTAACCTGTTTCCGGCGCTAACGGCAGCGGAGAATGTGGAAGTTGTGCTGAATATAAAAGGGATTCGTGGGACGAAAGCGCGACATCAAGCGCAGGAGTTGCTCGAACATGTTGGATTAGGGTTGCACGCCAATCAACGCCCTGCTAACTTGTCTGGGGGACAGAAGCAACGAGTCGCGATCGCACGTTCCTTAGCCGGTCATCCTAAGATTATTATGGCAGATGAGCCAACGGCAGCACTAGACTCGACCAGTGGACATCGGGTGATTGAATTATTGCGGCGGTTGGCAAAGGAGGAAGGGTGTACAGTACTTATGGTTACCCATGATCCCCGCATCCTAGATGTCGCTGACCGAGTAACCTATCTCGAAGACGGGATTTTAAAGATTTGAGCAGGAAAGGAACCACAGAGGCACTCCAGAACAGGAGTTTTTGTGTGCTATTTGGCTTGAGTTCTTGCCAGGGGACAGGATCTGATTGAAAATGATGCCAGGTCTCGGTTAAAACGGGTTCAAGTATGGGTTGGTCTACTAGTAGCGCTGTATCTTTTGGCACACCTTAAGTAAAATTTATGCGGTATCTGATTACAAGTGCGTTGCCCTATATCAATGGGATTAAACACCTGGGCAATTTGGTCGGTTCTATGCTTCCGGCAGATGTCTATAGCCGTTTCCTGCGACAGGAAGGCGAATCCGTTCTATTTTTGTGTGCCACGGATGAACATGGTACACCGGCTGAATTAGCCGCATTGGAAGCCGGATTAGATGTCGCCACCTACTGTCAAAAACAACACGAACGGCAAGCCGAAATCTATCGCGGGTTTGGACTTTCTTTCGACTATTTTGGTCGCACTTCATCCCCAGATAACCACGAGTTGACCCAGCATTTCTATCAGCGCCTCGATGAAAATGGTTTCATGGAGGAACGGGAAATCCGCCAGGTTTACTCTCATGAAGATGGTCGTTTTTTGCCAGACCGATATATTATTGGAACCTGTCCCCATTGCGGATACGATCGCGCCAGAGGAGATCAGTGTGAGAATTGTACCTCGGTGTTAGATCCTACAGATCTAATTGAACCCCGTTCTGCTGTATCAGGCAGTACAAATCTGGAAGTTCGCCAAACTAAGCATTTATTCTTAAAGCTTACCGCCCTTAGCGATGAGGTGCGTTCCTGGGTGGATAATCAGCAAGAGTGGACGACTCTGACTAAATCCATTGCCCTAAAATGGTTAAATGAAGGATTACAAGACCGCTGCATTACCCGTGATTTAAGTTGGGGTGTCCCTGTACCCCGTCCGGGATTTGAGGGTAAAGTATTTTATGTCTGGTTTGATGCCCCCATTGGCTATATTTCCGCCACCAAAGGATGGGCAAGTCAGCAATCTGAACCGGATGCCTGGAAACCGTGGTGGTGCGACGCCCAAGATATTTGTTATGTGCAGTTCATGGCAAAAGATAATTTGCCCTTCCACACAATTATGTGGCCCGCGATGATTCTGGGAACGCGGGAACCCTGGACAATGGCGGATGATATTAAGGGATTTAATTGGTTAACCTATTATGGTGGAAAATTTTCCACCAGTTCCAAGCGTGGCATTTTTTCTGACCAAGCCTTAGATATTTTACCTGCTGATTACTGGCGCTATGCTTTAATTGCGATGGCACCAGAGTCTTCCGATTCGGCTTTTACCTGGGAGTTATTTCAAATTAAGATAAACAAGGATTTGGCAGATACTCTAGGTAATTTTGTTAACCGAACATTAAAGTTTGCCAATAGTCGGTTTAAAGGAGTAATTCCAGAAGGGGGAACGCCAGGAGAGGCGGAACAACGGTTGCAAGAAAGTTGTGCTAGTTTGACAGATAAACTGAGTAATTGTTTGCAAAACCTGGAGTTTCGCAAAGCCGCAGAAACCCTATGTGCGCTGTGGACAGTGGGGAATCAGTATATTGACGAACGCGCACCTTGGGCGCTGTTTAAGCAAGACAAGGAAGAAGCAGCGTTGGTAATTCGCACCTGTATTAACCTGATTCGGCTGTATGCGATCGCGTCTAATCCTTTGATTCCCTTTACGGCTGAGAAAATCTTTGATGCGTTGCAGTTATCAGACACAGAGAGAACGATAAAGTTAACTCAGGCGGTGGATTTTAATGCTTTGGCAGCGGGTCGTTCTTTTGATGTTCCACCTCCTCTATTTCGCAAGTTAGAGGATACAGAAATAGCAGAATTGCGCCAACAATTTGGGGGTGGGTAATTCAGGTTCCAGATGTTGCATGAAATGTCTAATCATTTTCAGTTGGGGCGGGTTTAGTAGCATCTGGGTAAGCTCAGACATGATAGTAGTGAAAAGAGCCCCTCTGCTCCCCCTGCTCCCCCAGCTCCCCCAGCTCCCTCTGCTCCCCCTGCTTTTAGCGCTTAAGTTGACACCAATGACGTCGGTGCGCCCCTACAAATGCATGAATTTTGAATCGATGTTCTAGGATTGAGTTTTCATGATCCTGACAATCTCGCTGAGGGTTTGCGATACCGATCGCGGATTCCATCCTAAGTCTTGACGTGCTTTGGTTGCATCGACGCGCACGCAACGATCATAGACGTAATGAACCCGTTCCCGACTCAGGGGCGGTTGCCAATTCAACAGGCGTCCGATAGGGTCAAGTAGGTTTCCAGCGAGTCTCACCAAGGGTTTTGGGGCTTCAGCCGGAACCGGAATTCCGGTGTCTTGACTCAGCAGTCTGAACATCTCACGGGTGGAAAGATCACCCGCCGAAATGATATATTTTTCTCCAGGTTGACCCTTTTGGGCTGCCAGAATCATGGCGTTGGCTAAGTCATCGACGTGGACAATTCCGGTGATGCGATCGCCTCCCGCCCATACTTTTAAACCGCCTTTGAGAAATTGTTTCAGTACCGGACCAAAATGGGGGTCATCCGCACCAAAGATACCAGACGGGAGAATACTAACCACGGGTAACCCTTGGGCGGCAAATTGGTCTACAATTTGTTGGGCTTGGTACTTGGTGCTGTCATAAGCGCTAGAAAAGTCGGTTTGTTGGCGTTGGAAGGTTTCATTGACGACTTGACCTTTGGTGTCACCAAAAACGCCAATGGTGCTACAGTAAACGAGTTTCGATACACCAACAGCTTGAGCCACCTCTAAAACAGCGCGGGTTCCCTCCACATTCACCCGTTCCATTTTCTTGGCATCAACGAGTCCTAATTCCACATAAGCGGCGGTGTGAAATACCCAGTCTACCCCAGTCATTGCCGTTTTCAGGGCGTCGCGATCAGTGATATCGCCGTAAACCAGTTGAACTTGGCAATCCGAGAGACGCTGAAGGTTGCTAGACTTGCGGACGAAACCGACAACGGTATCCCCCCGTTGTTCTAAGGCTTTAACTAAATGAGAACCTGTAAATCCGTTGGCTCCGGTGACTAGGGCTTTCATCACGCCTCCTGGCTTTTAACTAACATTTAGGACATTCCCCACGACAAGGATTCTATGACTAGACTGGTGTTCTCGATAGTAGCGCTCACTGAGATTTACCGGTATATTAGTCAAAAAGCTCGCCGACTCAGCTATGGTTGCTCCTATCCCAGACAGTACTGAAATCGAGCGTCACAGGGCTGCAATAGTCCGCACTAACTTGTCAAAGCCAGTGCGATTAGCCCTAGAAAGTGCAATTCTAACTAAAGATACTTCCTTTTTTGACTACGGCTGCGGTCGTGGTAGTGACATTAACCGTCTGCGTCGGCAAGGCTATACCTGTGCAGGTTGGGACCCCTACTACCATGGCGACAATTCTCTAGTCCCCTCTGATATCGTTAACCTGGGCTATGTAATCAATGTAATTGAAAAGCCAGGAGAACGCCGCCAAGCCTTACTGAAAGCCTGGGAACTCACCCAAAAGGTGCTGATTGTCTCTGCCCAAGTTTTAATTGATGACCGTAATTCTGGGCAAATTGCTTATGGTGATGGGATTGTCACCCGCCGCAATACATTTCAGAAATACTACGAACAAGAAGAACTCAAAGCCTATATTGACCAAGTATTAGGTGTTGATGCCATTCCCGTTGACTTAGGCATCTATTTTATCTTCCGGGATTCCACTCAAGCTGAAAGCTTCCGGGCATCCCGCTTCCGTTCTCGCACAATTATCCCCAGAATCCGCCTCAGTGTGAAGCGGTTCGAGGACTATCAAGACATGCTTACCCCCCTGATGGCATTTATCACCGAACGGGGACGCCTTCCCAGCCCCTTGGAACTCCCCAATACTGAAGAAATTATAGAAGAATTCGGCAACCTACGCCGTGCCTTTAAGGTTATTTTACAAGTGACTGAGCAAAACGAATGGGATGCGATCGCAGACAAACGTCGCCATGATTTCCTCGTCTATCTCGCCCTGGCTAAATTCAATGATCGCCCCAAGTTTGGTCAATTAGATCCCTTAGTCCAAAATGATATTAGAGCCTTCTTTGGTAACTATCAACAAGCCTGTGCTGCGGCTGACTTAATCCTCTTAAGTGTGGGCAATCCCAGCTTAATTGCCAATTGCTGCCAGCGCTCTCGAGTCGGCAAACTCCTCCCCACCGCCCTCTACGTCCATGTTTGTGCCCTCGAAGCCCTCGAAGCCCCACTCCGACTCTATGAAGGGTGCGCCAGCCGTACTGTTGGTCGCTTAGAGGGGGCAACATTAGTCAAGTTTCATATTAATCAACCCAAAATTTCCTACCTGTTTTATCCCAATTTCGACACTGAACCGCATCCAGAACTACACACAAGCATGAACATTGACTTGCAGGATTTACAGGTTACCTATCGCCACTACGACACCTCCAGAAATCCTCCTATCTTGCACCGTAAAGAAACCTTTGTCACCCCAGATTATCCCCTGTACGAAAAATTTGCCAAACTTACTCGTCAGGAAGAAGATTGGGGACTGCTGGATAATACCCAAACTATCGGTACGCGCAAAGGCTGGCAACAACGTCTCCTCGACCATTGTGTCCAACTCCAAGGGCATCGTGTCATCTGGCGCAAAGATGCTGATCCTTACCGCCTTAAACTACGACAAGCAGCACGCCGTCAACGGACTAAACATAAGGTGTGATATCAACTCCGGTAGCATCGGACTTGTATAGTGACCAGAGGGTAGAAGGGTAATGCTTCCTTCGCAAATAACTATGGGTATGATAAATGCACTTTGTTATCGCTGTGTTGTTGTCAACAATTTTGCCCAAATTTCCGGAGTTTTCGCTAAAACCCTTGAATAAGGGTATTACACGACATTTTATTGATGCCGATGATTGAGCTGCAAAGCCATGGCATCTGTATGGGTCTGTTTGCCAGGTATCTTAGGGTCAAAACCTTATACCGTTTAAGTCAAGTCCATAAACAAGATGAGTGATTACTGTGGCAATTCCATTGACTTTATATGCCATTTTATGGCTAATATTACTACTCTTTTTTTGTTTAAATTTAAAAAGTAATTATTAAATTAAATTTACAAAAACTATTAATTAATTACCAATACATTTCTATTCAATCAACTATTCTACTGGATTAGAATTGAAAAACCTAAAAAGTAATTTTATTCCCCAATAATGTTATGTCTAATCAAGGTGTATTTTTCTTTGTCCAGATAAAAAACAGGTGCAGCTTCATTGAAAAAATACAAGATTTGGCTGATTTATTTGATAAATTTAGTAGTTATACTAGATTCTTGATACTTTCACTCATTTTTAGATTGGAATATAAAAATATATCCCTCTTTAAAGAGTGATTAGATACTTTATTTTCAAGAGATTGAAGCCACTAAAACTCGGTAAAAGGTGATCATTTATATCTGTGGAAAACCTTATGAAACTAGCCCCCGTCCATATCTCAAACCTTGAGAGTCAAGGATTTTTACAAGAATCGTCTGAGAGGGTAGAACTGATTGAGCAGTTACTGGCAATTGGTACAGCCCTTTCGAGTAGTAATGATTTGGATGAATTACTCAAGCTGATTTTATCCAAAAGCCGGGAAATTACGTTTAGCGATGCAGGTAGTCTTTATCTGATTAATCACACTCAGGCGGAGCCGAAATTGTTATTCAAGGTGGCACAGAATGATTCGCTACCCCACAAGCCCTTCAACGAGTTTGTAATGCCTCTGAACCGTAAAAGTTTGGCGGGGTACGTAGCGCTAACGGGTGAAAGCTTAAAATTGGCGGATGCGTATAAATTGCCCCCCAACGTACCTTACGCCCTTGACCGCAGTTTTGACACGAATATGCCCTATCGGACTTGCTCGGTACTGGTTTTGCCGATGCAAAAGCCAGACGGGGAAATTATTGGCGTATTACAACTGATTAATCGCAAGAGTCGCCCCGATGTCACGCTCACACCAAAGAACGCTGTAGAAGTGACCCAGCCCTATTCAGACTGGGAGGAGCGGATTGTGCGATCGCTGGCTTCTCAGGCGGCGATTTCCATTGAACGCCATCATCTCCAAGAAAGTATCGAAAATCTGTTTGAGGGCTTTGTCAGAGCCTCTGTGCAAATTATTGAGACACGAGACCCGACAACCTCCGGTCACTCGGAACGGGTGGCAGAACTCACCGTGCGACTGAGTGAAGAGGTTTGTGCAATCACCCACGGTCCACTGAGTAAAGCCTATTTGAACGATCGCCAAATCCGAGAACTTCGCTATGCTGCCTTATTACATGACTTTGGCAAAGTGGGAGTCCCAGAAGCCATTTTGGGCAAGCGCAAAAAACTCTATCCCTCACAGCTAGAGGTAATTCTCCATCGCTTTGCTCTAGCACAGCGCACTCTGGAAATGGAATGCGCTCAAAAGAAGTTTCAGTATTTACTCGAACATCCTGACCATCGCCATGGCAAGAATAGCTCAACCTCGATCTGTCCTCACTGCCACAAACTCGAACAGCTTGATACACAACTGGCTCAAGCTATTGAAACAATAAAGCATTATCGGGAATTTGTGCAAAAACTCAATGAGCCAGAGTTGCTGCTCACTCGTGATTTTCAGGCATTTACAGAGGAGACATTAACTCAACTGACCACCCTGTCTCAATACACCTATCGAGATGTGGATGGTCAAATCAAACCCCTGATTACCAAGGCAGAGATGGTTCAATTGCTCGTGCCAAAAGGGAATTTAACCCCCGAAGAGCGTTTGAGGATTGAATCTCATGTTACTCACACCTACCACTTTCTCCAACGCATTCCCTGGACAAAGCATCTCAAAGGCGTTCCGATGATTGCCTATGGACATCACGAGAAACTAGATGGCAGCGGCTACCCTAGGGGCTTAAAGCAAGATGAAATTCCACTGCAAACCCAAATGCTCACCGTTGCCGATATTTATGACGCCCTCACCGCCAGCGATCGCCCCTACAAGCGTCGGCTACCTATTGAAACAGCCATGAAAATCCTGCGACAAGAAGCTGCCAAAAACAAAATTAACGGCGACTTAGTGGAGTTATTTGAGCAACGCCAGGTTTTTAGCGTTTTGGGTCATTCCCTCAACGTTGACTCTGTGGCTTGACCTAGGAAAATTCCACAGCCGGGAGAATGTTCCAGACGTAGCCTGCTACGCCTGGAACTTCTTTGAGATGCCAACCGGGGTTACTGGAGCAACGCCCTAGAGCTGATCCTTTGTAGTATTGATCCATAGACGATCAAACAATTTGCAATTCTTATCTTTTAGCCGAGTTTTCCCCACTAGATTCCCCAGTATTTCCACATGAGATTTCCAAGTTTTCCACAAATTACCAACGGTTTTCCACAGGGATGAACGGCGGGATCGAGCCTATCCCCTCATGTTGGGGATTTTCCCTACCCAGGATTCGGAGGCGATCCTTGATGATATTTATGTAAAGTTATGTAACAAATATCGGGTTCAAAGGCTGATTTTATCGTTAGCATTTAGGCAATTTGAGTGACCTGGCAATATTTCGTATCATTGACAACCCCACCCCATCTCAGTTGAGAATAGTGCGACCTACCCATAAAAAAACTTGAGACATCTCAAAGCGGCAAGAGCAGTGGGTGCTGTATCTAAGTCTATTTGCCGTAAGGTTTTAGCTACAGTAGCCGATTTCCACAGACACGTAGAGAGCGAGCAAGGTGGCTTTTGTCCCAACACGCTATTCGATAGAGAGGTAACTATGAACGCAACCGTCAGCATTTTGGCAGAAATCCCTGAAGACCTACACGAGTCTCTCAAGCGCTACCTAGAAACCCATCCCACTTGGGATCAAGATCGGGTGTTTGCCGCAGCGCTATCGCTGTTTCTGCTTCAAAATGGTAGTGGCAAGACAGCCGAAGCCTCCCAGACCTATCGTGCTTGCGCTCGTGTCTATCTAGAATCCCTATTTCAGTCTCCTGCCTGATTGAAGCAGGGAGCGGGGAAGCTGGGGAAGCTGGGGGAGCTGGGGTAGCTGGGGGAGCTGGGGAGGACAAGGGAGAATTTCCCTACTCACCAATGACATAAGATCATAAGCTGTTCCCTGTTCCCTGTTCCCTAACAAATGAAAAATGACAAATGACAAATGACACTTTGGTGATTCCTCAACTAATTGTAGGTTTGGGTAATCCCGAACCCAAATACGACAAAACCCGTCATAATATTGGTTTTGAGGTCGCCGATGAGTTAGCCCGTCGGGTGCAAATTTCTTGGAGCGAAAATCGTCGATTTCAAGCGTTGTTGGGGGAAGGACGTGGCTTAACAGGTGACAAACTACGTTTACTCAAGCCCCTAACTTACATGAATCGTTCTGGGCAAGCAATTCGTGCCGCGATAGATTGGTATAAAATTCCCCCAGAGTCAGTTTTCATCGTCTATGATGAGCTTGATTTACCCGTCGGGCGGCTACGTCTACGCCTTTCTGGTTCGGCGGGAGGACACAACGGAATGAAATCCGCGATCGCGCATCTGGGAACACAAAATTTCCCCCGCCTACGCATTGGGATTGGCAAGTCTGACCCCGACAAGAACACCGTGAGTCACGTCTTAGGCAAATTCTCTCCTGAAGAATCTAAGATCATCTCCGAAGTCATCCAACTCGCCGTTGACGCCATAGAACTCTCGCTGAAGCAAGGCGTCGAAAAGGCAATGAGCCTCTACAACAGCCGCATAATTTAGTTTTGAGTTTTGATTTTTCAGGTTTGTGTAGGGGCTGGTTTTACTACTATCGTTTCCTTTTCACAAGAGATTTGGAACAGTGACAAATGACGAATGATGAATGACGAATTTACATAATTTGATTCAAACAGGAAAGATCAGCTCTGCCAAAATGAATACTAAAGGCAACATTCAAGTTTTCCAGAGACTTAATTAACCAGGGTACACCGTCTCTAGTTGAAGACTCATAATGATTGAACAAAATGGAAAATCGCTTTTCCAAATAGGGTTTAACTTTACGACACAGCAACACAATCTTGAGTAGCAACACGATAGTAACCGTTGCGCCTAAATTCGTAATTAGATCGACAAAAACAAAATGTTTAGGGCGAACAGAACTCTCAACAACGAGAAAATTTAATAACTGGCTACAGGTTCGCAAAATCAGAAATTCGCTGGGCTTCTGATTCTCGCTGTCAGGTAAGGTGTTTTTCAGATGCTCATGCAACCGACTATTAAACTGCCGTTTTCCGTAGGCTGGATCAATGGAAGCCGTCAGATACTCATACAAATCGTCCTTAAAGTCTTTATAGCAAGGCGTCTGACTGCTATGGGTTAGGAAACTTTGAGCCACATCCCGGCAAGTATGAGAGCCTTGGACTTTGCCAACAAACTGTTTAAGAGCCGTTCCCAACTCATGATCCGTTAAAAGGGTGGGATTTTTGACAGGCTGGATAATTTTGGTTGAAGCTTCTTTCTGGTTCCTACGTTTCAGTTGGGCGCATCGCACCTGATAAGTAACGTACTGTGACAAATCTAGCTCGAAGCGCCGCTGGAGCCGGGATTGAATTTGCCGCACGGTTTGCCGATGTTCGTAACTACTATCTTCACTCAGCAAACAGTGTTCGTACAGATAGGGGTATCGCTGAATGAGAGTTCCGACTTCTTTAGAAGTAGTGGATGTTTCACCAACCACCTGAGATAAGCGATGCAGGGTGAGATATTGCTCAGTCTCTTTAAAAATCTGTAGCAGGTGTCGTAGACGCCTAGAACCGCGCGAGTAAACCCCGGTTGCTGGTGGAATATCATCAAGTAATGCCACCAACTCAGGAATAGCACCTTGCAGTTGCGGTTGTATTTGCCAACGGTTAATCAGGATATGGCAACAACGATTCAGGATAAACTTGAAGTCTTGCTCAGCCTGCTTATCCATTGCCAGCTTTTCCAATACCATCCAGATTTCCGGCTCTGGATATCGAGAGCCGTCCATGAATAGCTGTTTGAAACGTTCGAGCGTCTGACTAGGAGATTCTATCTGTACACAATACAGAAAATGATCGTACAGTTGTTGCTCTTGTGAGCTAGTTTGTCTGATGTCGGAATTTGTCCAAGTACTATTAGTCACTTCAGTCCGCCTCCCTACGCGCAAACGCCGTGGGCTGATCGATTTGAATGGAATGTGGCAGATCTAAGCTCAAATTTGACTTGCCCCGTACCGCAACAACCGAAAACCCTGATGCACTTTATCAATTACCCCGCCTAAATGAGCTTGGTCAAGGATTGCTTAAATCTAATGAATTATATTATCTCTACCTATAAGCATACTAAACTAAGTATGGATCATTCTGTAAAATTATGCCGCAAAAGTGTGAAGATTGGGTGAATATAGCGAAAAAACGCCAATTAGATCCCCGACTTGTTGAAAAAGTTGGGAATTGGGTAGGGGATGAGTGTTGCTCGCCCACTCCCACCCGAATCGCGAGGGGAATCTTGCTTCAACCGGAACGAAGTGGAGGTAAGCCTTTGGGGGAGAGCGGGAAATGCCAACGTTAGATGCCCGAAGTATTTCCAATATTCCCGCTAGGTGGCATTGCGAATGTTCATTGAGTACAAAGCGCTCGGCGCTGGCGTTAGAGTTACTCCTATTCCCCCAGCCTATACTTCCCAGATGTGTCACAACTGCCTGCACATACATCCTGCAAAAGGAAAGTCTTACGCCAAGTGGCAAGACTTTCAAATGTGGGCATTGTGGTTGGCATGGGGATGCCGACTTTAATGGAGCCAATAATATTGCACTTGTGGGGCTGTCTATAAACCAGCCTGGAGGCACGGAGTTGTCGTGCAAGCTAAGCCGAACTGTTGAATATGTTCAGCAAAGCTTGTTTGATTACTTCAGGGCTACTGAAAACCCAGACCGAGCGCGATAGCAGGTCTGGGTAGTTTATCACCATAACTAGCCAAAACGTATTCACCACCCTGGAATTATGCCTTGTCAGCTTTCTTTAACTCAATTAGTTGAGGTACTCGCTGCTACCCCGGTTAATCTGTCAGCGCAGATGAGTGTTAACCCAGTCTGCGGTATAACCACTGATACTCGTCACCTCGAACCGGGTCAAGTCTTTTTGGCGCTGCGAGGGGAAACCTTTGATGGGCATGATTATGCTGGAGTAGCGATTGAGAAAGGGGCGATCGCAGTAATTACCAACCGTGACCAAGCTCGCCAACTTCCGGGCATACCGCAGCTTCAAGTCGATGACACTCTACAAGCCTATCAGCAAATTGCTCGATGGTGGCGTGATCAGTTTGATATTCCGGTGATTGCGGTTACGGGTTCTGCTGGAAAAACGACGACGAAGGAATTAATCGCGGCGGTTTTGTCTAATCAAGGTAATGTACTGAAAACCCAAGCGAACTACAATAATGAAATTGGTGTGCCAAAAACGTTACTGGAATTAGACTCAGACCATGATTATGCTGTGATTGAAATGGCGATGCGGGGTTCTGGGCAAATTGCCCTGTTGACCCAAATTGCCCGTCCGACGATGGGCGTGATTACGAATGTGGGAACGGCGCATATTGGATTGTTGGGATCTGAGGATGCGATCGCAAAAGCTAAGTGTGAGTTATTGGCGCAAATGCCTGAGAGCAGTGTAGCTATTCTCAATCATGATAACCAACGCTTAATGGATACGGCGGCTACGGTTTGGCAAGGGGAAACCCTGACGTTTGGTTTAAACGGTGGCGATGTACAGGGGAAACTTATTGACCTGTTTCGGCTCACAGTAGATGGTATGACGTTTCCCTTACCCTTACCGGGTGAACATAATGCCCTTAACTATTTAGCCGCGTTAGCCGTGGCAAAACATCTCCAGATTGACTGCACACCCCTAACTCAAGGATTAGCGGTTCTTCTTCCTGGGGGGCGATCGCAACGCTATGAGTTACCCAATGATATCGTGATTCTCGATGAAACCTATAATGCTGGATTTGAAGCCATGATCGCGGCGTTGCACCTCCTCGCCCAGACGCCGGGTAAGCGACGCATTGCTGTTTTGGGTTCAATGAAGGAATTAGGAGATTATTCGCAACAACTACACCAGCAAGTTGGACAAAAAGCCCAGCAACTCCAATTAGATGCGGTGTTAATTACTCTTAAGGATCAAGAAGCCGAAGCAATTACTAGGGGAATCTCTACATTACCCAGCCAAGGCTTTGCCCAGGATGACGCTTTGGTGCAACATTTACAGGAATTGGTTCAACCGGGCGATCGCATACTATTCAAAGCCTCGCGTTCTGTTGGTTTGGATCAGGTTGTGCATCAGTTTCGAGAGTTGATGTCTGGCTAATTGTGTCAGGAATCACCCCGAATTTCGGAAAAATTCTACATTCAACTCAAAGGAGGCATGGCGGCAAATTTTAGTTCTAAGGTTAAGCGATCATTGCTGCTAGGAGAGATTTTTTTATGGAAGCAACGGGCATCTTCCACAAATCCAAAACCTGCTTTACCGCAAATAGAAGTTATATTTGGATAGCCATAATACTTGCTGATTTCTTGGAGTGAATAGTCTTTCTTCAAAAATCGATAGGCAACTTTTTTCTTCCGGTGGCTCTCCAGCACACAGACGTGAGGATTACTGCACAAATCCACATCTGTTAAATAAAAGTAAAAAGTCAAGCTCCGAGGGGTATTAGTGCCTCGATAAAACCTCTGAGTCGCTTGGCGTCGCTCATAGAGAGTTGACTCTACAGCAAAACTCCACCAAAGCTGAGTGTTTTGGTGAATCGGTTCGGCGTTTAGATAGGTTGCGGCAATTGCTAATAGTATTGGATCGCTTTCTAGTTTCTTAATCGTTGGATCTAAAAATATACTAGGGTTATAAATACCCCGAACTAATGGTTTCTCAGTTTGCATCATGACTTGTTTTTTTTCAGATGCATAAAAACTGCATTGGGTATTGTTGGGTTCATGGCAAGGAGTTGCCAGCGCTAAGTTTCGGATTTCTTCGATAACCTGTAAGGGAAGGTTAAGGTTTAGGGAAATTCCTTTCTGTGTGAGTGAGTAAATAGTCTCATTCAAATCAATATCATTAAGAATTGAATCCTGATAATATTTAGACTGAATTTCAAGCCAATTAGTGGTATTAATTACACTTCTGAAAAGACGGTGCTGGCTAATACCATTAATAGAATTGTTGTCTTTTATAGTTTGAATGTAGTCTGAAAAAACTCTGAAATCTTTGAAAGGATTAGAACTTACATCAATTACCATTATTTTTGGGTATATCTTTCAATCCGAGGTCACAAACAATATAGGCTTCCGAAGAAATAAATTGGGGATTGATGCATGATACACCCTTAAGGGTAAATCCTAGTCAGTAGAAATAGTTACTCTAGCGAGATTAAAAAAATGAATTTTTTGTCGCCAATATTGAGTATTTTAATGCCTCTGTCATGGTAACCAATTAGCAATAAAAAAGATAGATATTCAATTCAAGTTAGTCAAATCTTTAATTATCCGCAGAGAGTTTAAAGTTTTAGTAAAGCAGTTATCCCAGATAAGCAAGTCGTCCTTACTAATAACAAATGACCAATGACTTATTGCTTGTGGGCAAATAGCAACAATCCTGCAAGTAGTGCCACAATTGCCGCCGCATAGAACACCCACTGTAAACCGCAATAAGCTAACACCGGTCCTAACAAAATGGGGGATATAAACTGTCCCAAAAACCCCGCACCTGTCCCAGCCGCGAGTACACTAGATTTCAAGTCTGGGGGAGCTAGATTCGCTAGAGTGCCGTAAAGTGTAGGAAGTACCAAACCAAATCCCACACCAAAGAAGATAGCCGTAACCAAAATCCAACCCAGTTGATGCAGTACGGGAATGGTACTTAAGGTTAACGCCATCAGACCCAACCCGATCGCAACAGTCGTGCGTTGTCCCAAACGCTGGGCGAGTCTTTTGGCGCCAAATGCTGATATAACAGCCGCGCCTATTGCCCGTGATGCTAGAACGATTCCATTCACCACGCTTGTGGCGTCAATGGTTTGTTTGAGATATTGCGGAGCATAAATGACCACCGCGTACATAGCAATGGATACCAAACTGAGTGTACATAAGAGGCGTAGGGTGTAGGGGCGTCCTAAAACCTGACGCAGTTTACTCGCAACATCTTTAACCTCTCCCTGGGTTTTTGGGGATGATTTTTTCGGTAAGAACCGTGCGGCTAAGATTGCCAGAGGTAGCCCCACAGCGTAGAGACCAAATGCCCATTGCCAGTGAAACGAACCCACCCAACCACCGAGTAGGGGAAAAGCAATGCCCATAATGGTCAGTGTACTGGTTGCGTAGCCCAACGCCTGCGATCGCGCCTCACCTTCATACATATTCCCCAAAATACCCAAACTCGCCGCCGCAATCCCGCCACTGGCGGCGCCTAATAGTGCCCGCACCACTAACAACGGCATCAGTGAGTGCATAAAGGCTCCAGCTGTGCCAAATAAGGCGTAGAGAATTAACGATGGGATCAGCACCCGCAGGTGCCCCATCCGATCTGCCAAAATTCCTAACGGCGGACTAAATAGAGCAATGGTTAAACAATGCAGGCTGACCAAATTCCCCGCCAATGCCGGATCAAGGTTAAGTTGTTGGATCATCTCTGGCAAAATTGGCGCCACCACTCCCCCAGCCATGGTGGTGAGAGAGCCGGCGATTAGCAGCACGAACAGCCGAGGATCACGTAACATAACTTAAAATACCTAAATAGTTTGACAACTATAGCGCAACTAAACACTCAGACCTAGCCGGCTAAGTCTGGAACATGCTCACCGCTTCCAAAAACCTAGTCATATCTGCTCACAAGTAAACAAACCTAGGCAAAACTCAACGGTATAAGTTTCTTCA
>NZ_JBKHUP010000132.1:0-18465 GCF_046565525.1 Coleofasciculus sp.
TAGGGGATACTCAAGCTGTCGAGGGTTTAATTGCTGTCCTCAATGATTCCGATAGTAACGTGAGAAGGGAAGCAGCAGTAGCTTTGGCTAAGATAGGCAATACTCAAGCTGTCGAGGGTTTAATCGCTGCCCTCAATGATTCCGATAGTGACGTGAGAAGGAAAGCAGCAGCAGCTTTGGCTAAGATAGACAATACTCAAGCTGTCGAGGGTTTAATTGCTGCCCTCAATGATTCCGATAGTGATGTGAGAAGGAAAGCAGCAGCAGCTTTGGGTGAGATAGAAAATGCAGAAATCTTGAAAAAGCTAATTAAGTTCCTAGACATTAATATCTATGATGATGATATATTTCCCCTAGCCCGGACATTAGCCGTTCGATTCAGCAAAGAAAACCTACCTTTTATTCCCGTCTATCCTAAGTTGGTTCGCTTTAGCTATTCACCCATATTGGCAACAATGAAGCGTCTTTCGCAAGATAGCAATCCTATTGAAATTGTGGCAATTTCCAAAACTGAAACTATTGATATATTTCTTTTCTTTTAAGCCGTTCCGCTTATTACCTCAGACAATCTCTTGGAGACGATATTACAGCATTCTGTCAAGTACAAGAAACACTGGCATTAACCTAGATCGCCAGTCCACTAATAGTAAAGAGCCTGATTTTTCGTTCAGAATGAGCGCCAGAATGACCGTTTTGCGTTATAGCTGGGATTACTAGACCGGTGTTCTAGAAGGAGGAGATCACACAACGATGACAACTACCCTAGATCAAACCATTACCTTAGCCGAATTCCTAAACCTGCCAGAGACAAAACCTGCCAGTGAATTTATTAATGGTCGCATCTACCAAAAACCAATGCCTCAAGGCAAACACTCTCGCCTACAGTTTCAACTGTGCAATAGGATAAATCACGTCGCTGAAGAGTCGCAAATTGCCCTCGCTTTTCCTGAACTGCGTTGCACCTTTGGCGGGCGTTCAATTGTTCCTGATGTTACTATATTTCAATGGCAACGAATACCTATTGATGCTAACGGTGAAATAGAAAATGTATTCGCGCTTTCTCCCGATTGGACAATTGAAATTCTCTCCCCTGATCAGAATGCCACAAAGGTAATCAGAAATATCCTCCATTGCCTAAGACACGGTACTCAGTTAGGATGGTTTATTGACCCGGATGAGCGGTTAATTCTGGTATTCTTGCCGGGACAACAACCCCTAGAGATGACAGGTGATGATCTCTTACAGGTACCTGAATTTTTGGATTTAAATCTAACCGTCACTCAGGTATTTGCTTGGCTAAAAGCTGGAAAATAATATCCTTACCCTAACAGTTAAGTTAAGGTGCGTTACGCTTCGCTAACACACCCTACTGGCGTGACCTAGCTTATCGTAACAATCTCTATGAAGTGTTGAGAATCTTGAAGCATTTGGGGCGTTTAATTGAGTCACCCTTGACAAGATGAACGGACTGTGTATTCACAGGACAACTAATCCTGATGACGCGATCGCATAATACTCCATCCTGCGATTACTCCCTTCCCGGTAGAAAATTTCTTATTTTGCTCTTCTCCTGTTTCCCCTAAAAGGGCGGGTTTAGTCAAGCTATCCGACATCAACAGAAACTTATCTGTTAAACCCGCCCCTACAAACCCTGCTCCCTCTGCTATCGAAGGTTTAGGTATTTTTAGAGCGCTAAAGGAGTAAGCTGATCTTCAGACACCAACAAAATCCCCCGCCTGTTAACGGGGGATTCGCTATAAATGGGTGTTACCCGGTCAACGATTAAGCCTTTACAGTTTCCTTGGTAACAGCACTTAACTCGCCCTTGGCATACTTAGCCGCAAACTCATCCAAAGTCATTTGCTTGATCTTGCTAGCATTACCCGCCGTACCGAATTGCTGATAACGATCTGAGCAAACCTGCTTCATGTACTTAATAGAAGGCTTCATGAAATGGCGCGGATCGAAGTTCTTAGGATCTTTGGCAGCCGCTTCGCGAATTGCTGCGGTGATTGCCAAACGATTGTCGGTATCAATGTTAACCTTACGGACACCACTCTTAATGCCTTTTTGAATCTCTTCTACAGGCACACCGTAAGTTTCAGGAATTGCACCACCATATTGGTTGATCATGTCCAGCCACTCTTGGGGTACAGAGGAGGAACCGTGCATCACCAAATGGGTATTGGGTAGACGGCTATGAATTTCCTCAATCCGGCTGATGGCAAGAATTTCACCCGTAGGCTTACGGGTAAACTTGTAAGCACCGTGACTTGTGCCAATTGCTACGGCTAGAGCATCAACTTGAGTGCGCTCAACAAACTCAACGGCTTGATCCGGGTCAGTCAACAACTGTTCGCGAGATAGCTTACCTTCCGCACCGTGACCATCTTCCTTTTCACCCATACCCGTTTCCAAAGAACCGAGACAACCTAGTTCCCCTTCAACGCTGACACCGACAGAGTGAGCAACTTTTACCACTTCAGCCGTTACATTGACGTTGTACTCGAAGCTAGCTGGAGTTTTGGCATCTTCTTCCAGGGAACCGTCCATCATCACACTGGTGAAACCATTGCGGATAGCTGAGTAGCAAGTCGCTGGACCATTACCATGGTCTTGGTGCATGGCAATAGGAATATGGGGGTAGGTTTCCACTGCAGCCATGACTAAGTGGCGCAGGAAGAGTTCACCTGCATACTTGCGAGCGCCGCGAGAGGCTTGTAAAATCACGGGACTATCAGCTTCATCAGCAGCCTCCATAATCGCCAGGATCTGCTCCATGTTGTTTACGTTATATGCTGGAATGCCATAGCCATTCTCTGCCGCATGATCCAAAAGCAGCCGCATGGGTACGAGCGCCATAAAAAAGTCCTCCTAACTTTAGGTGTTTTGTCAGCTAGTCGTATCTAGAAACTTAATTCTTAGAATAATCTTAAGATATTTTTCAGTTTATAGGAAATTATCTGGTCAAGATTCTAACATTAGGCTTCTTGATGAACTCCATAGTTTCCGTTTATGAAAAAATGGATACTGAAATATGGGTCGCCTGGGATTCGAACCCAAGACCAATCGGTTAAAAGCCGAGTGCTCTACCGCTGAGCTAGCGACCCACACTTGTAAGCGTTTTCAAGCGCCGTTTTCTACAATAGCAGAAATCACCAAAAATGTAGAGGGTTTTTCAAAAAAAAGTGGCGCTGAGTTGCACCGAAGTCTCCAAACTCTCTCCAGGAGACAACTTGGTGATATTTTTTCCTGTGTTTAATCCATTGCGGGGAGCGCTCCAGGGTTCCAAACAGTAATAGTCTTTGCCCTTAACCGTCCAGAAGACGAGAGTTGAATAGGGTTCACCGTAGGTCAAGGTGAGTTTTAACCGCCGTTGCTGATCGATCACCGTTGCCGATTTACCCGTGATTTGCCGAAAGGCTACGTCAATTTCATCCTCACTCCAATCAAAGCCGCCCGTGAAGGGGTAAACTTGTCCGGTTTGCTGATCCTGATACGCCGCCGCCGGAATCTCAAACTGCAGCTTGGTTTTATCTGAAGTTAAGAAGTACGGATGCACTCCTGTGGAAAAGGGCATCACCTCTGGAGACTGATTGGTATAGCGCTGGTGAAGCGTCAAGGTATTGCCCTGCAGTTGGTACGTGAAGTTGAGTTGCCAGTCGAAGGGATAAACAGCGCGAGTTTGGTCGTTACTATTGAGGACTAGGGTTAGGCTAGCCAAGTCATTCGTCACTCGTTCTGTAACCAGCCAGGGTAAATCGCGGGCGAAACCATGCTGTTTGAGCTGATATTGTTTGTCTTGGTGGGTGTAGGTATTGTTCGGTAAATTGCCGCAGATGGGAAAGAGAATCGGAATCCCCCCCCGCACGCTCAATGTCGGGTCTCGAAACCGTTCGGCATCAAAGTAGAGGATGTCCTGACCTTGAAGACTCCAGTGAGAAATCAGACCACCGCGTTCGGGAACGACTTCCAACCGAGACTGGGAGTCTTGGGCAGTGAGGATATAGGTTGAGTATTGCTCCTGTTTCAGGGCGATCGCAAACATCTGTCTTTTGATTTCCTTAATAGTTGAGCGGCTGGAGTTAGCGGCACGAATAACTTTAACAAACTCTTGTCAAAAAAACTGTCCTATTTTTACAAATTCTTAACAAAAAGCCTTTAGTATAGTACATAAGCAATTGTTGTAATTTTAGGGTTCAGGAGTGCCTACAGGCGATTAGTTCGTTTTAGAGTGACACATATCACTCTAGATTGAGCTGAGAATCACACCAAGCAACTGACACTTGTCAATGTCTTCAACAGGGAGATATTGGATAGTGTTAGGGATACCCCTATGATTACAAATGCTTGGTTACTATGATTCTTCGCACTCTTGTCCAATCCGCTCTGAAAACAGGCTGCCTCAGCGTTGCTTCCGAGGGGCTAATCCGGCAAATTCTGGAAATAAAAGGTTATCAAACAGCAGATCTTGAGGCTTTGACTGTCCTTTATGAGGCGGTGAAGTCTGGTAAAATTGAGCGGGAGGCTCATGATAACCGGTTTCTGTCATTTCCTGATCTGCACAGGCAAAGCGCGATAACAGGAGTGTAAACCCCCAACTTCAACAGGGATTCAGTACAAGAGTGATCAGTAACCAAGGGTTTGAACTCACGTTTCAGGGCAAGTTTTGGAATTGGCTAGGCTGGATGCCCGTTACGGGAGTCGTCGGTTCACACAAATCTGGATTTAACTAGATTTGGCGATTCATCCCGCGCCGTACTTTTATGCCAGCGTCGGGATGAATCGCCAGTTTAACCTAATTGGCTCTAGTTCCCTACCCGTCTACATGGTAGGAATGGATAGCCAATTATCAAGTATACGCTATACTGATAGTGTTGTTAGTGATAACAATCGAGGTTAGGAACAACGCTCGTCTTTCAGTCGATGACTCAAGCTCTACTGAGGTTGTAAGACTACAGCAACTTGGTCAGATGAAGCTTCAGAAACTCAAACTTCTACAAGGTTGAGTCGCTCATAAAATGGGTTCTTCCATGTTCCTGACTGTAAAATGCCAAAAGCGTCGCCAAAAAGTGACGCTAAGGGAAGCTTGCACTGTATTCCTAGGGTCAGTGTAAGATGATGTCACTGTCTAATACAAAATACCTATCAGCCAGGATGTACGACCTGGATCAAAGTGCGCTAATCTCAATGGCGAAATACATGGTTTCCCCTCCTTGGGTTTACTCTCCTTGGTCTTGCCTTTTACCAATGTCAATCCCTCGAATATCTGTTATTTGCTCACAGGTAAAATTGCTCTCCACCTTTACCTTGAGCCGAATTATAGCCCATCTTGTCCCAATTCCGTTAAAGATCTTAAGGTTTTTTTGTCTAGTGAAAAACACCCTGCATTCATGCTCCAAATTCCGGTTAAATGCCAGTTAAGCTTTTAAGCATTGACTGGGAAATATGACAATAGTAGGGATGGGAGCAGTTGATGAGGGAAAATTGAGTCAAGCTATCCGAAGCCAAGCTTGGATAAAAACTGTCCCTGAATTATTCTAAAAACTGGAGCGACTTGCTCCCAGATGTGTTGGAAGAGTTATCTGCTAAGGAGAAGCCAAATATGCTACACCGCAAGATTTATCAACTTTGTTGCGATGGTCGTGAGGTCTGTATTTTCTTGCGGGATCAGCAACGTTGGATTGAACGCGCTCATATTGTCGATATTGAAGGGGATTTAGTGACAATCCGCTATGAAACTGATGAAGAAGACGAAATTTGCTCCTGGGAGGAAATGGTTCGCTTAGAAAGCATCGGTTCAGTTACTCAAAAACTTGCTTCTGTGACGCGCGGAAATTTTGAACCACTAGTGTCTGACGATTGTCCAGAAGCAGAACAAATTCATCCGCGTTTTCCTGAGTCCAATCAAGACTAAAAAATTAGGTGTCATTTGTCATTTCTAAAGGCGGGTTTAGTCACATCCGGGTGGCAAAAAACAAAGGTTGATAGTAAAACCCGCCCCTACAAATCAGGTTCCCTCGAAGGTGGTGAAGGGTTTTGGGAGCCATGACAGATTACCTCTTTGACTGCAACTGGGTATGACTAAGTTTCTGGTGGAGGTGTAATCGGTTCAAAAACTGGACAATATCCCTCCGGTGTCACTTTAAACGAGTAGAGGGGAGAGGCAGCATTCCAACAGCGCTGACCCCGTTGATGACGGCAATTAGCACAACACTCAATATTAGCAGGCATCTTCACCGAACTGCTTTGATTGAGCAGTTCACGTTGGGACAAGCCGCGTAATACCAGTTCTTCTCCTTGCCAACGAGCTTCCACTAAACCTGTATCGGCAAAATCTTGCCAGCGGGGATCAGCCGCAATTGCTTCTGGTAATGTAATAGTCACCACCGTACCCAGCTCCGTTAGCTCTCCTTCGTAATTGGTTTCTGGTGGTGGTGCCGGTTGTATAAATGTCTCTCCAATTGGCAGTTCAATCAGAGTTCCTGATGATGGTGTATGGAGATGGTAGCGGTTTTGTAACTCTTCTAATCCCGTTAAGTCAGCCAGGTAGGTGGGAGAGCCATGAACAAAAATAATATGCTGAGGACGAAGATTATGGATTAACTGAGTGGTTCCTAAACAATCGCTATGCTCGGTTAACAGATAAGTTTCTACATCTGTAGCACTCAAGTCGGTGGTTGGAGGCGGATATCTCAGGCGTTCAGGTCGCAGCACTGTCCAAGAGGTGGGGTTAGGATGACAGTAAACCCTCAAGTCAGCCGTTTCATCAGTTAGAACGATGCTGGTGACCCGCGCGATCGCACCTCGTTGCTGCTCATCTACGCGACGCACACGCGGTTTCACCCGTTCATCCCAAAATAAGGGTTGATGGCGAGCAAAGTTTTGTACTGATGGGGGGAGGTGAGGTAGGAGCTCTAAGTAAGCATCGCATCCTTTGGCAACCGTACCATCTACCCAAATATCCAGATTGCGTCCAGTAAACTGGTGATGACTCCGCAGCAGCATCAAGATTTCTTGACCCAAACCCAAGGTGGGTACTGGCAGCAAAATAGAACGATTTGCTGCCAATGCTTGATCAATGCGTTCGACAAGTTGATTCTCTTGTTGGCGTCGATGGGGGTGTCGCGCAGTACCATAACTCCCTTCAATAATCAAGACATCTAGGTTTGTACCTCGTAATGATTCAATTGACAATCCTTCGACCAACCGTGAATTTGAAATAAAAAAGTCTCCCGTATACAGAAGTCGGTAGGTGCGATTTGGACTTGTATAGGTTAATAAAAATGCCGTTGCTCCCGGTAGATGTCCAGCAGGAAATAACTGCACACTTAATCCTTCTCGAAATTCAATCGGCGATCGCCAAGGAAGTGCTTGGCAGAATCCGGGAATCTCCTTTGGAGGTAAATAAGTCCAGTTCAGGGGTAACAGTTGAGTTGTGACTTCACTGGCGTAAATTGGCAATTGTGGAAAGGCTTGGTGCAGTGCTAGCAACCCCTTGGCATGATCGCTATGGGCGTGGCTACATAAAACCACATCCGCAGGCAAGTTAGCTTGGGCTTTCAGAGGCGAAATGTCTTCTAACCCACAATCGAGTAGGATGCGGTGGGGTCCCATTTGCACCAGCAAACAAACTCCTTCTGCACCATGACCAACACCGTAGGCAAAACAGGCTAATTGATCATCCTCAGCAGAGGATGTCACTGGGCGTTGATTGCTCATGAACTTTGAGAAGACGGTTCTATGCTGTGACAGTTGCTTAACAACCAACTCACTTGAAGAACCATAACTACATCAACAATGCTTCTAAACCTTATTCGTCTTTTAGCTTATTTGGCGATGGGTTCCCCACACTGTACTCGTAAGAGTCAGTATATAAACTTGCCACCCTTATCTTTTCGGTTAAATCTTAGAATAACCTGATTCTCTCGGGCGAGTGTATTGACGGTATATAATCAGTATGCTACTTCATCAATAAGATGTAGCAAATATCTGGGCTAGCTTATCCTAGCTTAGTGGGCTGAACCGTTGCCGTGATAGTTGTCTGAATCGTAGAAACCGTTCTTGGTGCCAAAAATGAGAGCGGATACGGTAAAAAGAATGGTTAAGACCACTAAAATCAGTTTGATATCCATCTATAGTTTACTTACTTGTATCTGAAAAACAGGATCTGAAACACTACTGAATACTTTTGACCGATCAGTATTTTGGTCTATTCAGTATAGATACACATTTTACCACGAAATTTATGTTCAAGTTGAATCAGCGTTTCACCCATCAACAGGGTCAGCGGGGGAAGTCTGATGAACGCACTTGCCTACCTGCGTGCAAGCCTCTTATCCACACCAACCTATCCACATCCAGGAAAAGTCAGTAATTACACTAAGCTGGTGACAAGATTTGAACTTGCGACCGGCTGATTACAAATCAGCTGCTCTACCACTGAGCTACACCAGCAACTTCGTTTAGCATAGCAAATTATATTAGCAGTAGGGAAGAGGTAAAAGGGACGCTGGAGGAGAAAAAGTTAAATTAGAGCTTATTGGACTGCCTTGCTTGGGTCAAACGTTCAATAATACAGGTTCTGGCAATAACCGGGCGAGAACTTGCTTGAGTACCATCGCTGTCCAATCTACATCAGCTTCTGTGGTTTGTCGCCCCAACGTCAAGCGAATGCCTCTTAATGCCTCTGACTCACTGTAGCCCATTGCCAATAAGATCGGACTAGGATTGAGTTTACCACTATCACAGGCAGAACCCGCACTAATGCCTATCCCTGCCAAATTAAGCTGACGCACCATCGTTTTACCGGTCACTCCCTTTAATCGGGATGCTGGGATATTAGTTAAGCAAAAACTAACATGATGAGGTAAGCGGTGTCGTCGCGAACCTGTTGGTTTTAAATAAGGGATGTCGCTGAATTGATTAAACAAGCGATCGCGCAACCGAATTAACCGAGGTGTTTCCGTTGACAGTTCGGCTGTTGCCAATTCGGCGGCGATACCAAATCCCGCGATCGCGGGAACAGCCTGTGTCCCTGAACGCTGTTGCATTTCTTGTCCCCCACCCCACAATAGTGGCACTAATTCAACATTAGGACTTACATACAGCGCCCCCACTCCTTGAGGTCCATAAATCTTGTGACTTGAAATTGACAGCAAATCCACCGGCAACTGTCGCACATCAATAGGCAACCGTCCCGCCACCTGTACCGCATCGGTATGGAACAGTATGCCATGATTCCGGGCAATTTGCCCTAGTGTTTCAATGGGTTGGAGAGTCCCCACTTCACTTTGACCATAAATTACAGATACTAATACCGTATTTGGTTGTAGGGCGTCTTCCAAGTCGCGGGGATTTACTCGTCCCTGTTTATCTACAGGTAATCGTGTCACCTGCCATCCCCAAGTTTCCAACCAGCGCACAGGTTGAGCGATCGCGGAATGTTCCACGCTAGAAATCACAATATGCTTGGGCGTTCTGTAGTTTTGGGCAATCCCCATAATGGCTAGATTATCTGCCTCTGTGCCACCGGAGGTAAAAATCAAAGCCTCGGCTGGCGCATTAATTAAGCCAGCCACTTGCATTCTCGACTGTTCCACGACAGTAGCAGACCGTTGTCCCCACTCATGTAAGCTAGAGGGATTACCCCACTGCTGAGTCAATACCCCTTGCATCGCCGCGATCGCTTCTGGGCGGGGGGGTGTCGTGGCGCTGTAATCGAGATAAATTTGCATAGTGTTCAGCCTTTTTCACTCGGCGACGGGCTATAGTTTCAGCATATAGCTCTGAGGACTGCTTATTCTGTGCCCAAAGTCTGACGTTTTGGTCATTGGTCATTAGTCATTGAACAGAAACAACTCAAAACTATTTCATCCCTCTATTCACCGGGTTTATCCACATTGTAGTCCTCGTGAGACAAGACAGCGTAGGGAACCAACAAACTCCCGTAGTCATGACAAATCATCCGGTAGTTGCGGGTAACCGGGATACTGACGATCCAGCGATTGTGGCGTAGTCGCTTGCCGCCAAATTCTCGGTAGTTCTTTTGTTCTTCCAAGCCAGCGATAATCACACGGGCTTTGACCACCACATGGGTGGGCAAATCCTTTAAGTCAATGGGATCATTGTCAAAAGTAGACTCCCATTCTTGCTTTTGTTGCTTTTTAGCTTCCCGTGCCTTGTTGTCTTGCTCACATCGGTGGCAGGTTTGACCATACCCCTTATGACCGCACGGAAATGTCTTTTTTCGTCTCGACATAAAACGGTGGGATGGGTTCAAACCCTAGACGTGACCATGTTATCTTCCTGATAGTGATTTCCCCCATTCAGGTTGTGGAAAACGAGATTTAAGTTGTTCGTTGTATTTTTATGTTAGTTCAATAGGGACAAATCCTTGAACCTTATTTCAAACTGAATCAGAAAAACCCAGATCAGCCGTTTTAGTCCGATGGCTCAGAGTCCCATATATCTTATACTTTCCTAGCTTCTCCGGCTTGTCTCAAGGGATCAATTCCCATTGACAGCCTACTTGGTTTATGTTGACCTAGGTGATAAAAAATAATCAAAGCAATAAGTGAATCTAATAGAAATTCAATGACTCAATCCTACTGGCATCAAGGTATCATCTGGCTCATTGTATTAACTCTGTCCGCTTGTCAACCTCCTCAACCTCAAGTTCACCGTCCGCCTCCCTTACCCCAAGACCCCTTTGTTCAGGTCTACTTTAACCATTCCCCCTCGACAACCTACAAAGAACCCTATCGCTCAGTGACTCGACCGGGCGATAATTTAGAGCAGATTATTGTCGAAGCGATCGCGACGGCTCAATCCACTATTGATGTTGCTGTCCAAGAGTTGCGCTTGCCGCAAATTGCTCAAGCTCTGGTTCAACGACATCAAGCGGGGGTTAGAGTCAGGGTGATCCTAGAAAATACCTATAACCTCTCTTGGAGTGAAATCCCAGCCGAAGATCTAGCTAAACTGCCACCTCGGGAACGCAACCGCGCCCAAGAGAATTTACGGTTAATTGACAGTGATAACGATGGCAAGCTGACCCCGAGTGAAATTAATCAACGAGATGCTTTGGTTATTTTACGAAATGCTGGCGTTCCTATCCTAGACGATACAGCCGATGGCTCTCAAGGTAGCGGCTTGATGCACCACAAGTTTGTCATTGTGGATGGATACAAGGTGATAATTACCTCCGCTAACTTTACCACCAGCGACATTCATGGTGACTTTCAAGCACCGGAAAGTCGTGGCAATGCCAATAATCTCGTCAAAATTGAAAGTGTTGAATTGGCGAATTATTTTACCGAAGAATTTAACCAAATGTGGGGAGATGGACCTGGTGGCAAAGCCGATAGTCAGTTTGGCGTCAAAAAGTCACAACGCCCTCCAAGGCAGGTTACTCTCGGAGATACCACTGTGACTGTCAACTTTTCGCCCACGTCACCAACTCAACCCTGGAGTCAAAGCAGTAACGGTTTCATTGAGCAAACCCTGCAAAGTGCCGCCCAAACCATTAATCTGGCATTGTTTGTCTTTTCTGAACAGCGACTGGCAGATCAGTTACAAACTTCAGATGAAAAGGGTGTCCAAGTTAAAGCGTTAATCGATCCAGGTTTTGCCTATCGCTACTACAGCGAAGGACTAGATTTATTAGGTGTGGCGCTGAGTAATGAGTGTCGCTATGAAGCGGGTAATCGTCCTTGGCAAGATCCGATTGCCACAGTTGGTATCCCTAAACTCCCATCAGGCGATCTGTTACATCATAAGTTTGGCGTGGTAGACGGGAAAACAGTGATTACAGGGTCTCATAATTGGTCAGCATCAGCCAATCACCAAAACGACGAGACGGTTTTGGTGATTGATAGTCCTCTAGTCGCCGCTCATTTTGAACGTGAATTTGAACGTCTCTACACGAATGCCATACTGGGTGTCCCGGTGGCGGTTCAGCAAAGGATTCAGAACCAGCTACAATCCTGTGACGAGATTACTCAGGCAAACGATCCGAACGCCCCAACTTTTAGTGGGATAGTCAACCTCAACACAGCCACTCAGGAGGAACTGGAAACTCTACCTGGAGTTGGACCCAAACTGGCTGAGCGAATTATTGCCGCGCGATCGCAAAAGCCATTCACGTCATTAGCTGACCTTGACCAGGTTCCAGGTGTCGGATCTCATCTACTCCAGCAGTTAGATGGGCGAGTGACGTGGTAATCCTAACCTTATATAATGCCATGAACTATTTTTCTTTGAGTTTACTCTTGACAACAACAGCGATTTTGGCTCAATCATCCCCGCCCTCGATAGCCGCCAGGGTGTCCCAACTCAACTCTAAATCCGTGATCCCAGCCACACAATTATGGGTGCAAGAGGTGAATGACTTTGATTACTGGTTTGATCGCTGTTATGAACTCACAGGCGAGGAAGCACTGGAGGCTTGCGACAACGCGATCGCCATTAATTCCAATGATGCGTCAGTCTGGTATAACCGAGGTACGCTGCTGATGACAGAACTAGAACGATATGAAGATGCAGTAGGATCTTTCGACAACGCTTTGGAGATCAATCCTCAGGATTTGGCAGCCTGGGATAATCGAGGTGTGGCTTTAGGACAACTGGGGCGGTACGAGGATGCCTTAACTTCTCATGATCGCGCCTTGGAAATCGACGATCAACATGCGAGAGTTTGGCAAAATCGCGGCGTAACCCTGTTTCTTTTGCAGCGCTATGAAGAGGCTCTCACAGCCTTTGAGCGTGCCATTGAACTTGATCCCAACTACGAACAAGCACAACGCAACCGAGACTTGGTTCGGGAACAGTTAGGGCGATAGCCTCTTTGATTCCGCAAGTGCGGGGGAACTGATTAGTTGGGGTGGGTTTTACCAATCACCAATCACTTTCTGTCTATTTCGCACCCGCCCTTGTCGGGAAGCACAGACATCCTTTTCATCTGTGGGTATATTTAATAGCGCTGAACAACTCGCGCCATTTCACGCTCATCCTGACGCCGCTTAATTGTCTCGCGCTTGTCGTGCAATTTTTTCCCTTTACACAAACCCAGGCTCACTTTCACCAAGCCTCGCTTCAAATACATTTTTAACGGCACTATGGTTAACCCTTGTTGTTCTACTTTGCCTACAAGTTTGCTGATTTCCTGCTTGTGCAGCAACAGTTTACGGGTGCGAAGCGGGTCGTGATTGAAGTAGAGGCTGCTACTTTGGTACGGCGAAACATGTACGTTCAGCAGCCAAGCCTCACCATTGCGAATTAGGGCATACCCATCGCGCAAATTGACCCGACCCTCGCGGATAGACTTAACTTCTGTTCCTTTTAACTCAACGCCCGCTTCGTAAGACTCTAAAATCTCATAGCGGAAACGTGCTTGCCGATTATCGGCAACAACCTTGAACCCTTTACTTTGATCACTCATACCAATCACCTTAGCGTCTGATACTGAAAATTGTGGACTCAGACAATCACCTCAGGAAACCCTCAAAAGGTAAAGTTTTGTTAAAGAGTTGACATTTTCTCGAAAAACAGTAACAATAGATACAGAACAAATAAATCGTTCATCTCTCTAGCCATTAATCAATTAACCGTGAAAGATGATTAGAGGGACGGAAGTAGGGACAACTCCCGAAGGAACGCGCCTCATATCACTACAGTTGCATTACGAGGCGAAGACCATGAAACTTAATTATCGCGGCATCAAATACGATTACAATCCCCCTACGGTAGAAACTGTCGAATCGGGATCTGGTGGTAAATATCGGGGTTGGGACTGGCGATTCCGCAATTTAAAAAATCCGCCAGTGTTACAACCGCGAGTCAACCTGCAATATCGCGGCGTTCGTTATCAAACACCAGGGACTGTTGCTAATAATGGTGTTGCGCCAGAAAAAGCACCCACTTTAGTTACCAGTCAAGAGAAAGCTCGTTCTCGGATGAGCAAGCAGCAACGAGTTCTCAAAAATCGTCAGCTTTCGATGTTGTATCGCTCAGCTACGGAAGTTGGATTGGCAACTCGTTAACTGTAGATGGGAGTGACGCCTCAAGGCTCAACGGAGTAATTTGGGGTAGTTGAACAGAAGGTATCCAACTAATAAACTACCCCGCCTGTCTCAAGGGCGGGGTTTTTAATTCAGATCCCCCTTATCTCCCTTAAAATCGATAACTCAACACTTTAATCATCGAACGATTCTGGGGTAAATCTGAGAATTTCAACGTCAGCATATCGCTGTTTATCCGACTTACGGGCATTCCCTCCATCACAGTTAAAAACTCATCCACGGAGCCAATCCCATAGTCCCCCTGACAGGTTTCATCCGCTGCTTGGGTACGGAAATGAGTCGGGACTACCATTTTCGGATTTAACACACCGATCGCTTGTTTAGCCTCTTGAGGATTATACGCTTTGATACTGCCGCCAACAGGCACAAATACCACATCAGGACGCCCCATGAGGATTTTCTGCTCAATTTCAATAGGTGCAGCCGCCCCACCTAAATGCAGAAGTTTAATCCCACTTTGCTCCCATTGCCATGCCACATTATTCCCTAATCGGCGTCCACCTTCTCGATCATGAGGAATACTAATCCCTTGGAATCGAATACCCCCGATCTGATAAACTCCCGGTTGAAATAGGATACGCGGATTTCCTGGCAATCCCTCAGCCGCACCTTCGTCCAACAACTGAGAGCTAATTAAAACCAAATCAGATTCCACTTTCGGTGGACGATAACCTGCTGTACACCCGACTGTCCGAAACGGATTAACCAGAATCCGCATCCCCTCGCCTGTAAACAAAAAGCAGGTATGTCCTAACCACTGAACTGTCAACCTTCCATTAGCCGACTGTGCCCCAGCCGACTGGAATTGTGCAGCCAATGTCGTTCCCAAAGTGCTAAACACTCCTGCACCCACGTAGCGCATCAACTGTCGCCGTTTCATTGTTAGTTAATCACTACTCCTAATACTTAAGCTAGAACCATAGGGTTTTGAGTCGATGCTGGAAGAGATACTAGAAAATTTTGCAATAACTGTTTGCCACAATCGGTCAAAACACTCTCTGGATGAAATTGGACGCCCTGGAGATGGGGATAGTTCCGGTGTCTCACCCCCATAATTGTCCCATCCTCCACCCAAGCCGTAATTTCCAGTACCTCTGGACAGCTTTCTTTGTCAATCACTAGGCTGTGATATCGAGTGGCGACAAAGGGATTGGGCAGATTCTGGAAAACACCTACTCCGGTGTGGTAAATTTCCGAAGTTTTACCATGCATCAACAGGGGGGCACAGATAATTTTTCCGCCAAAGACTTGACCTATACTTTGATGACCCAGACAAACGCCTAAGATGGGTACAGTTGCACCAAGCTGGTGAATTAACTCACAGGAGATTCCAGCATCATCCGGGCGTCCGGGTCCTGGGGAAATAACTATCCCATCAGGGTTTAACTGGCGCAGTTGCTCTAGGTCAATTTGGTCATTGCGGTAAACCTGAATATCAGCAGCAATGGGCAATTTGAATCCTAGTTCACCGAGATACTGCACCAGGTTATAGGTAAAACTGTCGTAGTTATCAATGACAATAATCAAAATTTACACTCCTTTTGAACTCACCCTAACCACGACAAAACGTTACACTGTAATTTAGGTTAAAAAAATAGCTTAACGTATCAGTAAAAGGATACGAGTCATTAAGGGAGGCAAGAGTAGGGAGCCAGCCACGAGTAGGGCTGCGATCGCGGAGATGAGAACAGCACCTGCTGCACAGTCTTTAGCTACTTTTGCTAGCTCATGATAGGACTGTTTAACGGTTAAGTCCACAACCGCCTCAATTGCTGTATTGAGCAATTCCAGGGTCATCACTAGCCCACTGGTCAAGCCAATCACGGCTATTTCCACAGGCGTCAAGTCTAACAAAATAGCCAAGCTAATTGCCACGATGCCAATCAGGGTATGAATGCGAAAGTTCCGTTGGGTAACAAAGGCATAGCGCACTCCCGCCCAAGCATATTTAAAACTGACTAATAGGGTTGGGGCAATGCACCAAGCCAAGTCTCGTTTGAATCTATGATTAGACTCAGGCTTTGGCGGTTTGGGGAGTGACAGATCCTGCACTATCGACCGGGAGCTGGGAACCAGGTATTGAGAGTTAGCAGAATGAGTATTGTGATAAACCATGGGGATTGAATTCCATTGCTAGTGATGAACTGACACTGAATCCAGTGTCATTATACGGGTAACGTCAAGTTGACAATCTGGAGTAAAGCCTGTTGCTGGTTTAGCATTCGCAGCAAGCTTTCCTCATCCGGATGATCCCACCCTAAAAGATGTAACAACCCATGGGTTGCTAACCAAGCCAGCTCTACTTCTAAGGGATGACCCTGTTGTTGAGCTTGGCGATAAGCGGTTTCCACTGAAATGACGATATCTCCCAGGTAGACTGATTCAGCCGCTTGCATGTCTGGAGGTATCTGAGGCGAGTCTACCTCTAATGCGGCGAAGGAGAGTACGTCAGTGGGTTGATTTTTGTGGCGGAACTGAGAATTAAGTGCCTGAATTTCTGCGTCGTTACTCAGGCGTAGTGTCAGTTCATACCCCAAGGCTGGCGGACTATCTGGGTGCAGTTGCAGTGTTTCAAGCCATTGGCTGAACCAATGTTCCCAAGTGGAAGTGGAAATGGGGTTCGTGAGGAAATTGGCTTCCAGAGTCGCTGACTGGGAGGCTTCAAAGAAACAATCCTGCACTATTAGTTCGATATTCACTCGTGCCGCCTCTCTTGTGAGGTAAGCTATGGGAACGTTAACGAGTCAGGTAAGCTAAACCAATTAGCACAGCTAATAGACCCACAGTGGTTAGAAAAAAGTGCTGTAGGGATTTGCCTCCTTTACTCACCATGTTACGCATCGCTAATTTCACGTAACTGGGTTTAGGTTCATTGAAGGCGGCGTTTGCTGTTGGCTGTTCAGCAAAAGGGGACTTCGCTGTATCCGAGGGTGTCGAGGGTTGACTCATTAGTAATTTTGATTTGACGCTAAAAACTATTTTATCGCCTTTATTTACATAATGTAACAAATTGCCATTCGTAATTTGCCAAATTTGGTCAGGGCGGGTTTAGTCACATCTAGATGATCAAAAAACGATAATCATTAAACCCGCCCCGATACCCCACACCCCACACCCATCTTCCCCATCCCAAACTGATTAGGTCAATTGATTTTCCTGACGCAGGTAGGCTTCGATGAAGGGATCAAGAGTCCCATTCATGACATCATCAACGCCTGTGGTTTCCACATTCGTCCGTAAGTCTTTCACCAACTGGTAAGGGTGGAAGACATAATTGCGAATTTGGTTTCCCCAAGCGGCTTCAACTATATCGCCTCGGATTTGGGCAATTTCCTGGGCGCGTTGTTCTTGAGCAATCACCAATAGCTTGGCTTTCAGGAGGGCGAGGGCTTTTTCCTTGTTTTGCAGTTGCGATCGCTCCTGGGTACAGCGCACGGCAAGTCCTGTGGGAACATGCACAACCCGAACGGCGGTTTCCACTTTGTTGACATTTTGACCGCCCTTACCCCCAGAACGAGAGGTGGTAATCTCTAAATCCGTTTCGGGAATATCTAGGTTTACACCTTCGTCTAGCATGGGCATGACTTCAACGCCTGCAAAACTGGTTTGCCGCTTACCGTTGGCGTTAAAGGGAGAAATTCGCACCAGTCGGTGAGTTCCTTTCTCCGCTTTCAAATAGCCATAGGCGCGGAGTCCCTGAATTTCCAAAGTAGCTGACTTAATTCCAGCTTCATCCCCTTCTGAGAGTTCTGCCAACTGCACCTTATACCCTTGGTTTTCTGCCCAACGGGTGTACATTCGCAGCAGCATTTCTGCCCAATCTTGGGCATCCGTTCCGCCAGCCCCAGCATTAATCGCCAGTACAGCACCATTGGCATCATAGGGACCCGATAGTAGCTGTTCTAGTTCCCAACGGTCAAGTTCGCGATTCAGCTTAACTACATTGGTTTGGGCTTCTTGCAGTAGTGCTTCATCGGTTTCGAGTTCCAGCAATTCCAGAACTGCTTTTGCATCCTCTAGATTACTTTTCCACTGATGGTACTGCTGGAGATTCAATTTCAGGTCATTCAGCTTTTGCAGGGTTCGCTGAGCGAAGGTTTGGTCATCCCAAAAATCCGGTTGAGCCGCTTGTTGCTCTAAGTCTTTAATTTTGGCAGTTAGGGCAGGGATGTCAAAGATAGTCCTGGGTTTTTCCCAGGCGATCGGACAAGGTTTCAACTTCGCGTTTAATCTCTAAAACTTCCATTTTTCTTGGTTTTGGTACTTTACTACCCTTTATCAATTTTGACACTCCTCAGCCCTTTAGACGTGAGGATTCTTTCTTCTCAGGGACACCGATGTGTTTACCCTCACAAAGCATCTTGACCGTGTGTCCCACGGCTGC
>NZ_JBKHUP010000133.1:0-18416 GCF_046565525.1 Coleofasciculus sp.
AAAACAGATGGTTATGCTTATGTCCACAAAATCCAGAGATGTCCATTGATGCGAGCGATTAGAGGAATAGCGATCGCTTGACTAATTGCACAAAGGCTCTGTTGCACCATTGCACCTGGCTGTTCACATCTAAAAAGACAACAGCATCTGCGATCGCCCCTAGTGCTACTTCCATCTTGCTCAGGGTAGCTTGCAGTTTATTCACCAACTCTGCTAAATCGGTGTTCATCACAGATTCCTCATTCTCTTTCTAAATCTTCAAAAACTTCACTATATTCATAGATGTTTACCATGGATATTCATAGAGATTCACCAGGGTAAGTTGGATGGGGAAAATAGGAGAAAGCTCTAGTTCAAGGATTGACTGGGTACATTGCTTTTGTTTTAATGAAATTATAGAACTCACCAAATTTAGATTAAATTAGAGAGATTAGATCCTTCACTTTTTAAAACAGCCAGGGATCTGAGGGTAGTTTTTTTGCCATCTACCATGACCAGTCAGCCAAGCAACGCTCCTAAAGCCGATATTCTGATCATTGATGATACACTAGAGAACCTCAATCTCTTATCCACTATCCTCACAGATCAGGGCTACAAAGTCCGCAGTGTAACCAAAGGCTCAACCGGATTACGCGGCGCACAGGCGGCTCCCCCTGATCTGATATTATTGGATGTAAATATGCCGCAGATGAATGGCTACGAAGTCTGCCAACATCTGAAAGCAGATCAACGCACCTGCGAAATTCCCGTCATTTTCATCAGCGCTTGGCTCTCCCGTACTTGTGGTGGAAAAGCCTATATTAGTGATAGCTTCCCTAAAAACATTGTTTTGAAAGTCTTGCCCCACAAAGTTTCCAAGAATAATCAGGTTTGCTTATCACCCTAGGTACGGGAGAGCCCTTACCCTGAACCCAAACCATACATTCAGCAGTTAATCGATGAAATTGACTTAAATTTTCTAGTTTACGATTCGTACCCAAGTCAGTTCTAAATCAAACGCTCAAAACTCAAAACAAACTACACTTAACTGTACCAACACAAATCAATATTTAAAAATCAACTCTCAAAACGGAGAAAGCATTATCATCAAAATTGCCGACAATGGTATTGGTATGAGTCAAGACATCCAACAGAAGATATTTGACCCATTTTTTACGACGAAGCCAGTGGGCAGTGGTACAGGATTAGGATTATCGATTAGTCATCAAATTATCGTCGAAAAACATAAAGGCAAACTCAGTTGTCTTTCTGTGCTAGGACAAGGAACAGAATTTATCATTGAGATTCCGTTAATCTGAAGTTATACCCCAGATGATGTAACAGAATCTCTACAGTAAATCAAGTGCTATTTATTTAAACTTGATGCATAAATTCCCAACTGAATCATGATTCATAATTTATGATTGATGACCTTTTCGATAAACTCGCCCCCGTTCAATTTCATCTCTAAGTTCCTTAAGTTCTTTCAGATTCAGCTTCTTGGTATAACAATTATGGTTGTTCCCCAATACCATCTTGCTATAACTCTGTAAACTCTCAATCCAGGGAAACTCAGTCATCCGGAAACGCCACGACACTCCCGGAAGCGGCGGTAAGTTTAACGCCTCTCGCACCACCAAACGACCAATGGTAAATGCACTGGTATTAGGGTCCCAGGTATCGCCTTGTAGGTCAAGATCCCAGGTTCCAATCAAGTGAAAAACCTTGCGAGAACTCTTCAACTTAATAATCCACTGCACACTAAAACGATGAGTCCGAAAGATCTGGTCTTCCTGAGCTAACGATAGCTCCAGGATTGACCTGTCCCTATCAGGGAATGATTTCGTATTCAGAGCCAATCGAATCGCCGCCAGGTTGTCAAGGGTAATCAACAGATTGTGACGGGGATTGTGTTGATTCAGTAGATACCAGGTGGCTACGGCTCCTGGCGCGTCTCGTTCTACGGATAAGAGGACGATGGATTCATCAGCCGAATAGGTGCGCTCAAGAATCAGTAACGTCGGTTGAGATGTTTCTGGTGTCTGAAAGATGCGGCGAATCCACCGAGTCAGCCATCGAAACCACTGTCGTAAACTCTGTTGCTTCACTTGTATCGCTTTGTCAGGGAGGATATGTTACAACTTCCTACCGACCATGGCTTGATCCGAAGCGCTAGTTCCATAACGAAGATAAGAAAGCTGGGGAAGGTTGCCAAGGTGCAGAAGTTTAGCGTTAACTCGGCGCTCCGTGATCTGCCAGACTATACTTCGTCAGGCTACGCTAACGTCCCGCTACATTAACATCTGCGTGATCTTCCCTCTCTCCCCTCTCTCCCTTACTTCAAGTTCACACTCATCCCCAGTCCTCATTCCCTGACACCTTATCCCTAAATCTAGATATTCTGAGTTAAAGTGAATTTTGAACTGACAATTTTTTTCTAACCCTAAGGTCAGTGTATGAACTCGTTAGCTGGTAAAACCCTACAGGGTGGCAAATATACTCTAGAGCAAGAACTAGGACGAGGGGGCTTTGGTGTCACCTATAAAGCCACCCATCACTATTTAGGTCAGGTGGTGGTGATTAAAACCCTAGACGAGTCCATGCATCTCAACCCAGACTTTCCTCGGTTTCAGCGTCTATTCCAGGATGAAGCACGACGACTAGCCTTGTGTATCCATCCCAATATTGTCCGGGTCAGCGACTTCTTCGTGGAAGGAGGGTGGCCCTACATGGTAATGGACTATGTAGAGGGTCAGACATTGCAAGAGATGTTACTTTCTGGAAAACCCCTCAGCGAAGCCACCGCCATTCATTACATCCACCAAATTGGTGACGCCTTAACGGTAGTCCATCAAAAAGGTTTACTCCACCGAGATATTAAACCTGCCAATATCATCCGGCGAGAAGGGACGCACCAAGTTGTACTTATCGACTTTGGCATTGCGCGGGAATTTAACTTCAATACCACTCAAACCCACACTAATATGCTGTCTGAGGGCTATGCCCCCTTAGAGCAGTATTTAATCAAAGAAAAACGCACTCCAGCCTCTGATGTTTACGGTTTAGCCGCCACTCTCTATACCCTGTTAACTGCCCAAATTCCCACACCAGCCGTTATCCGGGAGCGCCAACCCATGCCTGCTCCCCGTGACTTCCAACCCCAACTCAGTGCAGCCGTTAATCAAGGGGTCATGCGCGGGATGGCAATTGAGGCGCGTCATCGACCCTCATCGGTAGCAGAATGGCTATCCCTGTTACCGGATGTGTCCTTTGAACCCAGCCAGGAATTCATCTCCAATCCTGTATCGACAAGCAACGGAGCCACTGTTGCTTTAATACCCCCACAGATAAGTTCCCGTCAGCGAGAGTCCCAGCAGACCCAATATACACCTTGGCATCGACGCTTAGGTGTTTCTCCCGTTTTATTAGGAATGGGGGCTGTAATTGCCACAGGTTTAGTAGGATTGGGAACAATTTGGTATCAGTCTCAAAACCTCTCAACCCCACCAGCGGCTGAACCCTCATCCCCAGAGGAACCATTGAATCCTGATACCGAACTCAATCCTAGTGAGGATACGCTCCAGGAAACGACTGAACCCAGCCAAGACAACAATGCACCTTCTTCAGAGCAGGAACAAAAACCCACTCGGCGCACTTTTGGGAGATTCCCGAAAAAATCGAGGGATTCAGTTCAACCATCTCCCTCACCCACTTCTGAAGCCCCCTCACTCACACCTGTGGAGCCAGCCTCCTCGGATAAAAAATCGTCAACCCCAGCATCTCAACCTTCACCTGACTCATCCCCAGCATCTCCAGCTCAATCTCAACCACCAGAACCGCCAACAACCGCTCCAAAGGTTCCCCAATCGGCTGAGCCTTCTGAATCGGTCAACGAACCCCCGCCTGAGTCTGTTGGCGAACCCATAGAAAACATCAAAAAAGTACCTGCTCCACCAGAAGCCCCCCTACCCAAAAAACCCGAAACCACTCAAGAGAGTGATGAATGATGAAAAACGCTAAGTAGGTCGATGGAAATAAACCGAACTCTATACCCTTGCAAATGATAAATGACGAATGACAAATGACAACCAATACGGTTTAGCCCTACATACCACTAGTCCCCAATTGGGGCTAGCCATCAGTAATTTCCAGAGCGACAATCGTGCGGCTACCTGGGATTTGGGACAAGATTTGTCTACTCACTTACATCAGACTATGAGTGAGTTTATGAGTTCACAAGGTTGGGCAGATTTGGCATTTATTGCTGTAGCCAAAGGACCTGGCAGTTTTACAGGCACTCGTATTGGTGTAGTCACGGCAAGAACCTTAGCGCAGCAACTTGAGATTCCCCTGTTTGCCATTTCCACTCTGGCAGCCGTTGCTTGGTCGGTAACGCTTCAAAAGAAAGAGTATCAGAATACCTCACACAAAAGAGCGATCGCGCTACAAATGCCTGCTCGACGGGGACAGTTATATACTGCAATCTATCAGGCATCCTCAGACAATTCGAGCTTGATGCCCCTTGTACCCGATGCCGTAATGACACCCGATATCTGGCAACAGGTCTTAGACAATCAAAAACTCCCCTATCAACTCATTGAGGTAGCCGTTAATTTAGGAACCTGTGTCACCAGTGTATTAGACTTGGCTGATTTGGATTGGCAACAAGGAAAGCGTCCTCACTGGTCACAGGCTTTACCCTTTTACGGACAGCATCCGGTTACTGGAACAAAAACCGACTAGTGCAGCATGGCAGAAATAACTGACCAGCTAAAATCTCCCCTGCTCTCCCTGAATCTGAATTAGGTCATTATACTACAAACTGGGATGATTGAACTGATGCTTTAGCTGTGAATTCGAGGTTCTGGGTAAAGCGTACTCAGCAACTGACTTTCTACCGTCGCCAGTTCTTCTAACCTCTGACTGACAACCTCCCGCTCAAAATAGGTATCCGCTAGCACCCAGTACACGCCATAGTGACGTGCTTCAGATGTCATCAAACTTTGATAAAACTCGGCTAATTCCGGGTCAGGACAGTGAGTTGCCAGTAATCCCAGCCGTTCGTGAGAGCGAGCCTCAATTAGAGCCGCAACCAGTAAAGAGTCCAATAGCCGCTCCGGTTCATGACGACGAATCTGAGCTGATAGTTTAGCGCCATAGGGCGGCGGAGAGAGGGACGCTAGGGAAATACTCCGTCGTTCTAGCCATTGATTAACTTGCTCAAAATGATCCAGCTCCTCACGCGCGATCGCGGTTAGCTGACGAACCAGTTGCGTACTCGATGGGTAGCGAAAAATTAAATTCAGGGCTACACCTGCCGCTTTGCGTTCGCATTGGGAATGGTCGAGTAGAATGAGATCAAGGTGAGCTAGAGCTTGTTCAACCCAACTCCAGCTCGTAGGTTGTTGGAGGGCATGAATCATTACCCAGGGAGAATCTAACACAGGTTTTGGTGACATCGAACGATCTTGTGAATAACAATAGGGAGAAGGTAAGCAACCCCAGTCTAAAGACACGGAGCAAAAGCCAAATAAGTTGAAGCTATGCTTACCAGCCTAAGTCTTAACTGACTACGTTGTCGGCAAGCGTTAAATACCTACCAGTAGATGCTCCCGCTAGTCTACTGCTCTAGAACCGAAAAGTTAAACAGTTTTAAGGTCACTGAAACAGTGCTTTTTGGATAGTTACCGACCGATAACTTTGGCGAAGCTAACTTTACCCCGGAAACGGGAGACAATTGGAGGGGCAACCATACCCCTCTACCCCAAAAAAGGGTATGATTAGGATAAAGACTAGTATTCGAGGAAACTGGTATTTATCAATGGCGTGCTGGATGCTAAGCGGAAAAGGTTTGAAATTCAATAAATTTTCTCTGAAACCCGGAAGATAGATGTTAGCACTTGTTTTAAGTAATAGATAATAGAGTATCCTGAGTCTGAGAATCTTGCCCACCAGGGGTGAACATACCTCGGCACATAATAGTCCAGATTTTGGGAACAAAACTGGTGCAAGTAAATGTTTATGGGTGCTACTTATTATTTGACGACACGGATTTGGATCAATAAACAATGACTCACCGTCGGATTGTTATCGGTGACGTGCATGGGCACTACGATACCCTAATGACCTTATTGGACGCGATCGCTCCTAGTCAAGACGATCAGGTTTATTTTTTGGGAGACTTAATCGATCGGGGTTCCCAAAGCTCTCAAGTTGTTGAATTTGTCAAGCAAAGCACTTATTCCTGCTTATTAGGCAATCATGAGCAAATGCTAATAGAAATCCTGGGTCATGGAGAAATCGATGGTCCAGCCCTGCAAGCATGGCTCTATAGCGGCGGTCACAGTACCATCAATAGTTATGGTGAGGATGGTGTTCGCCAAGACCATATAGAGTGGATGCGTACCCTACCACTCTATATGGATTTGGGAGATACATGGTTAGTCCATGCCGGAGTTCATCCCCGGTTGCCCATTGAAAAGCAAACGGCTGAACAATTCTGTTGGATTCGGGACGAATTTCATAGAATGCCAGAGCCTTATTTTGCCAATAAGTTAATTATCATCGGTCATACGATTACCTTTACCTTGCCAGGAGTGCAACCTGGACGAATTGCTCAAGGTCAAGGATGGTTAGATATTGACACGGGCGCTTATCATCCTAAAAGTGGTTGGCTAACGGGATTAGACCTGACCAACTCACGGGTTTATCAAGCCAACGTCTTCCGAAACCGGGTTCGCCAAATGCCACTTGAGGAGGCGGTGACACGAGTTGAGCCTTCACAACCAAGGTGGCGCGATAGCTACCCAACTAGCCGTAGCCGACAACGCAGTACCGACAAAAGGTTTGGTGTCACATAAGGGAGCAGGGAAACAGAGAGTTCTATAACAGGGGACGAATTTTGGCTTTGTAGGCACTTTCATCCAAACCATCACCAACAGTGGCTTGTGCCGGATCAATCGCCTGCTTTAAGGCGTTAATGCGATCTCCAACGGCTGGATGGGTGCTGAGGAATGAGGGGACGGAACCCCTTTTATTCTGGAGTTTTTCCATAAAATTCACCATGGCTGATGGTGCGTAGCCCGCTTTTTTGAGGATGTCTAACCCAACCTGATCAGCCTCCAATTCATCTTCACGACTATTGGGTAACCGCAGCGCCAACTCTACGCCCATATTAACTAGCGTACTGCGATCTAGACCTGCAGCAACGGCTACTCCCCTAGCGATCGCGCTCTGGCGCATTTGTTTAATCATGTGTTCCTCTTCGATATGCCCGATTTCATGGGCAATCACACTAGCTAGTTGAGCCTCATTGTCCGCCGCTTCAATCAAACCTGTGTTGAGATAAATAAACCCCCCTGTAGTCGCAAAGGCATTAATGCTCTCATCATCAACCACCTGAAACGTATAGGGAATATTAGAGCGTTGAGTTTCTTTTGCCAATCGCTGACCAATCTGATCAATATAGCGGTTAACACTGGAATTGCGATAAAGCCGGATCTGGTTTCTCACCAACTTCTGATTAATCTGCTGCCCGATCTCGACTTCCTGGCGATCAGAAATATTGGAAAGTTGGATAATCTGGACGCCTCGGAAAATTATATCGAGCCAGGGAATTGCTTGACTCACCTGAGGTGTACCCACGATCAGGCTCAACGCCAAGATCGCTGACACAAATGGATATAATAGACGACGGTGACGACGAGACCAGAAGGATAATGGATTAACCATGGTACATAAAATTAAAATAGCTACAGTTAAGGTACTCAAACAATAGACGCTACTTACAGGCTATAAGTTGCCATGACTGCTGTATATCCCCCCCTTTTTCTCATGCCCAGCTCTTGAAAATAAAAGTGAGGCTTTCCCTTGAGTGTTAAGAAACACTTTCTGACACAGGGAGTTGAGGATAAGGCGACCCAAGTACATTGAGCGGGCTGGTGCTGTTAATTAGACTAAGCGGGTCGCCCCTAAACTTTAGACTACAGGTGTTTGTTTCATCCCTAAGGGGGGGCGCGATCGCATTTATGAAAACTTCTCAGCTTTCCACAGGTTATACTGATCTGTTGTTGCTGCCGTGGTAATTTAATCAGGAGAGCATAACTGAGTCTTCTGTTGATGGTGAAACGAGAGTTAAAAAATACTAATCGTAAGGGTTTATGAGTATTTTGGATTCTAAAGGTCGTCTTTTCGGTAAAATCAGCATTCTCGATCTAGGGGCTGCCTTGGTCATTTTCTTAGTGATTGTGGGAATCTTTTTCTTTCCCGGTACGTCAGGTTCCGTCGCCCAACTGCCTGGAACCAGTACGACAAAACCTGTCCAAGTTGATTTGGTGGTTCGCGGGTTGAGCGTGCGTAATCCAGAAGATTTGATGGCTCAGTTTAGGGAAGAAAAGAAAACAAATATCGTCATTCGCAATCAACCCTATGGTCAGGTAGACATCCTATCGGTAGAAGAATTGCCACGGCTGCTTGTAATACCCCAACCCGATGGCTCGGCTAAAGCTTTACCTGATCCCAGACCTGACACCTTTAGCACTGATATGCTGATGACCCTCGGTGGTCAAGCCACGATTACCGATGATGGTCCGGTTCTGGGAAATAGCAAGATTAAAATTGGAACGCCTGTGGAATTAGAGGGTAAGGATTACAATTTCAATGCTAGCGTGATTCAGGTCAGGGTTGAATAAAAGGGAACTCTTAACAGGAAACAGGGAACAGGATAAACCACTGTTTCTTGATTCCTGAAAATGCTTTGACAGGCAGGTTTAGCTTTAGGTAAAAATGTTCCTAAATGACCAATGACTAACTTTTAATCTCCAATCCTTTCCTCTGAATTCAGGAGCTTCAAATACTTTCGGATTAAACCAATCGTCACGGCTGGCAATTCTAGCTGAGGAGTTAATCCAACATTCTCAAGGGTTTGAAAGACTCGAATGGCTTTCGGATTAAGATCGGCTAGTCGCTTACCGATTTCTGGGCTGGTAAATTCGGATTTTTGTCCCCAGATAATTGCCGTGGGAGTGTTAAGTTGAGGAATGTACAGGGATAAGTCAAAGCACAAGTCTCCTCGCACAAAGGAAAGCGCTGCATATTCAGCATTGGGTTGTTGAGCTGAGGCTAAATAAGCATCCACAATTTCTGAACTTATTCGGCTCTTACGAGCAAATTGCCGGGTTTCTAAGAAACTGCGGATACCGCCTTCAGTGGCGACGCCAGTGCTGTAGAGGATGCGGTCTAGAATAGGTGTGCTGATCAATTGGGCAAAAAAGCTGCGTGTGTAGTCTTCCCCAAAATCAGAGAGTCCTGATGGAGTGGTGAGAATCAGAGACTTAAACAGTTCAGGACGCGCGATCGCAGCTCGGATTGTCAAAGCAGCGGTTAGAGACGAGGCAATCACTGGCGTACCTTGAGGACAGGTTTGCTCTAGGAATTCATTAATTGTCCTGATGTAGTCCTCAATCTGGTAATTGCGTTCAGGATGCTCTGAACGTCCCCAACCGATAAGATCCGGGGCGAGAACGCGATACTCACTGGCAAATGCTGGATAGACCTTTGACCACTCATACGCCGATGACCCACCCCCAAAGCCATGCAAAAACACTAACGTTGGTCGTGCTTCTGACTCAGGGGTTTCTGGGGTTTGCCACGGTATGTCGTCAGCCGTGTAGTATGCCATTGTTCCTAGTGAGGTCACTAAGGAGTGCTGTTTAAAGCCATTGGGTTCAATCATATCTCCACCTTATCGCTATTACTATCATCCCTGATTCTAGGGTCGAGAGCCTCTGACTTTGAGTTGATTCCCTTAACCCGGAATCCTCGGTCAAAGGTAGTCACGCTTTTAGAAAAGCGTTAAAATTACAAGTTTTGAACGGAGGGAACTTTCCTCACTATTATTTCATCGGAGGATTTTATGCAAGTGGACGTTTGCACACAAAAGGGTACAAACTCATATCAGTAATCCAATAAAAAACATTTGTAGTTTTGGGTGAGACTGTTGGCAGCCAACGCCGCGAAAGTCCCACGCTTGCGGTTGAGTTTAAATGCTAGGATAACCAGCCTGTAGGCGTGATTCGCTAAAAGATTGGCGATATCAAGTAGTTTTGAGGGCAGGAGATTTGAGCGGTGATTTGAACCTAAAATTTGACATTTATTCTAGGCTGATGGAGTTATCAGCTCTTCAGTGTTTAAGCTTTCTCAATTTATTCGTTGTTTAAGAAACGTGATAACAATGCAATGCAATTTACAGTTACAGGAAATTATAGATGATAACTTCATCAAGTCGCCAGTGGCGATAGCTTCTCCTGGCTGGGATATAGCTGAATATGAGTCGAGTTTACTCGTGATAAGACCAAAAAGTGTCTGCCTTAACTTGGAAGCCTTAACCTGTTTTGAAGTTGTAGAGCATCAATTTCACCAGTTTGGAGTGACATTTAAAAACGCGATCGCTCTAAAGCCATCAAACCCAGCCTATCCTCCCCGCTCTGGTACTATTGTCCTCATGGCGGCACCCAAAAGCGGTTGGCTAGAAGCGACATTTTCGCAGCCGATTGGTTGGTTCTGCTGCTATGTCACCAGTTCCCAGCGAACGATGATGTCTGCCTACGACTCCCAGGGTAGGCTTATTGATCAAGTAATGACTCAACCGAATTTAGCTGGCTCGGATTCACCTACGCCTCCCAATACCCAGCTTCAGATTGATGCACCGAATATATCTCGCATCACATTCTATGCCTTTGACGGTCAACTGACCCTTGCTGACTTGAGTTTTGAGTTTTGACCCTTTTACCTTGCTACCCTATGCAGTTTGCCCCGCTCTATCCCCTTTTATACCCAATTCTGAAAACTGCCTTTCCCCATTGCCTTTGGTCAGGTTCGCCCCAGTCACGAACCATTGCCCTCACGTTTGATGATGGTCCTCACCCCCAGTACACCCCCCAACTTCTGCAAGTTCTGGAGCGCTACGATATAAAAGCCAGTTTTTTCTGGTTAGGCACTTGCGTCAAATCAGCGCCAACTGTTGCCCGTGAGGTCTACCTCCAGGGTCACTGGATTGGATTGCACGGTTATAATCACCACTCTTTCCCCTTGCTGACACCAGATAGGCTCGCATCAAGTTTAGAAAAAACCCAAGCCGCAATTACCCAAGCTTGTGGACTCAACCCTGAGTACCTGCGGGACGTTCGCCCCCCGAATGGTTTGTTTACTCCCCAAACTCTAAAATTATTAAACAAATGGCACTACCGACCCGTGATGTGGAGTGTTGTTCCAGAAGATTGGGTTCGTCCTGGTTCTTCAGTCGTTGTCCGACGAGTCCTACAGCAAGTACGTAATGGATCGCTCCTTGTCTTGCATGATGGTTACCATGGAGGAGAAGATGTTACACAAACTACAGCGACGTTAATCCCAACCCTACTTGATCAAGGATATGACTTTGTGACCATTGATCAACTATGGCAACTGAAACGCGACATTATTGCTGTGAAGTAAGTTAGTGTTAACGCTATCTGTAGAGTGCCATAACCCTGAAACTTGGATTATTCCAACTATATATAGAGTTAAAGCTTAAGAAAAAGAATGAGGAATGTAGAGGCGATATGGCTTCTGAGCTGGGTAGGATGAGAGATGAGCGTGAGTATTTGACTCAAGTTGCTTTCTCCCGATAATGGACTCACTCCCATTTCCCCTATCTATATGAATCTGTATGAATAGATGGACTCACTATCCGGTTGCCAGCTCACAGGAGATGACACAAGCGTTACGTATTGTAACCATCTCGGCAAATTTTACTCAGATTTTAAACACAAATACTCCGATTGTGTGTTAAAACAAATGTTTTACACACAATCGAGCCTTCATGACTTATGCATTACCTCTACCCCCAAAAAAATTGTTGCATATACGCCGAATTTCGCTAACGTAGTCAAAGAAGCATAATCGTCTCCACACCGAACATTTGTACTAAGACAGGGTGATTTCATGACTATAGAGAAACTAAGGCTCTTGAAGTGTCAGCTAACTTCATTAAAATGGCTGAGCGCATTTCAGCAATTTGTCTGGGACAATCCAGTCTAGCCCTAGAGTACATTAAAGAAGGATTGACAGAACGGACAGACATCAAGAGACGGTTTCAGTTTTGATGGCTCTCCAAAGGATAACAGTAAAACTCACGACTCTATCGCTCACTTCCACCAAGCTAGGCTTAGTCTCTCAATCCATCTAGCCATGCAAATCGAGGAAAGACAATCTATAATGGTTTCATTCTTGACCAAAATTAATGGGTATAAAGCATCCCCCTTAGAAGGGGACTTCGGTGAGCGTCAAGCAAATATTCATTTCGCGTAAACGCTCTTAACCGAGCCAAGATTATCAGCTTTCTCTAAGTTGCCAAAAACCACGAACAAGTTTTTTGAATTAAAGCTAGAATCAAAAAGTCTCAACAGCCGCTAGGATTAAAACTTACTTGACCCGGCATTCAAATCCCTGTTGAGTTATAGAGGAATAAATCTAGCTTGAGTTTCTCAGGCTCAATAATTCAATAACCGATTAGAATGCAAAAGTAAGATTAAATCGCTGGCTAAATTTTTAAGTAGATTACTGGACATCTACTGGTCTTTAACTGAAGGAGCATGAGGAAAAAGGCATGACCCAGGCAAACGACGTACTTGCAACAATTTCTCAGCCTCAAAGCGGGTTGGAATTCTTGCTAGAGGATGAAGCAACTCAAGACGATATGGTGGACGTTAACTCGGAAGCCATTCAACCCGAACCGGAGGAGGAAGACGGTAAGCCAGGTAAGGTGCGTTCTACCCGTCGTCGCACACAAGCGAAAAAGAAGCACTATACCGAAGATTCAATTCGCCTCTACCTGCAAGAAATCGGTCGGATTCGCCTATTACGCGCTGATGAGGAAATTGAACTGGCGCGTAAAATTGCGGACTTGTTAGAGTTAGAACGTGTCCGCGATCGCTTGTGTGATCAGCTCGAGCGAGAGCCAAAGGAAGGAGAATGGGCAAGTTCAGTCAATATGGAACTCCCCGCCTTTCGCAAACGCCTTTTCCTGGGTCGGCGGGCAAAAGAAAAAATGGTGCAGTCTAACCTGCGTCTAGTCGTGTCCATTGCCAAAAAATACATGAATCGGGGTCTGTCGTTTCAAGACCTAATTCAAGAAGGGTCTTTGGGACTGATTCGGGCGGCGGAAAAATTCGATCACGAGAAAGGCTACAAATTCTCAACCTACGCCACCTGGTGGATTCGCCAAGCTATCACTCGTGCTATTGCCGATCAATCCCGTACCATTCGCCTACCCGTTCACCTCTACGAAACCATCTCCCGGATCAAAAAGACCACCAAAATCCTCTCTCAAGAACTGGGTCGCAAACCCACTGAAGAAGAAATTGCTGACCGGATGGAAATGACCATCGAGAAGCTGCGATTTATTGCCAAATCTGCCCAACTTCCCATCTCCCTGGAAACGCCAATTGGTAAAGAAGAAGACTCTCGCCTGGGTGACTTCATCGAAGCTGATGGTGAAACGCCAGAAGACCAAGTATCCAAAAATCTACTGCGGGAAGACTTAGAAAGTGTCCTGGATACATTAAGCGCCCGGGAACGAGACGTTCTCCGGTTGCGCTATGGGTTAGATGATGGACGGATGAAAACCCTAGAAGAAATCGGTCAAATTTTTAACGTGACCCGCGAGCGTATTCGCCAAATAGAGGCAAAAGCTCTACGTAAACTTCGCCATCCCAATCGCAACAGTATTCTCAAGGAGTATATCCGCTAGGACTAGAGGGCGAGGGGTAATATCAAGTCCGGTAGCACCGGACTTGCTGATGGGGGAAGGGGTATAAGGGTAAGGCTCCCTTTTAAATAACTACAGCTATGATAGACGCACTCGCCCTGCAGGAGACGATATCAGATGAGTCCTCTATGTGTCAGAAAATAACCCAAAAGGAAGCTGGGGTTCATAGGTTGAACACCCAGCTATTCTTTACAAATTGATTAAGACTTGACGATGCCGTATTACATCAGCCCCCAGAAGTGTAGTACGCCTTGACCAGAAATATATTCTGTGATCAAAGCGGCAACAAAACCAATCATGGCTAGACGACCGTTCCAATTCTCAGCGTTAGCTGTAAACCCAAATTTGGCTTCCTTTTGCTGTTGACCTTCCATGGCTTAGTTGTTTTAGTTACATTGTGTAAATTAATATGTAAATTAATGTAACAAATTATTGGCAAAATGACAAGTATTGGGTCAAAGTGACAAAAATCTCGGTGGAAAAATCCATTCTGGTTCTCAGCCAGACGTAACAGGTGACAAATCCACACACTGTACTCGTAAGAGTCAGTGTCGGCTTCTAGAGGAGCCTTTCTAAAAAACGAGCCCGGAAAAATAAATTTTATTTAAAGTTTGATTAAGAAATGGCTATCATCTCGGCTCAACTGCCAACTCGACTCGACAATTACTACCAGCAGATTCGCGTTATTATTGATCGCCAAAATCCAATTACAGGATTATTACCCGCCAGTACGGCAGTGAATGCCCATGGTGACTACACCGATGCCTGGGTTAGGGATAACGTTTACAGCATTTTGGCGGTTTGGGGATTAGCGTTAGCGTACCGCAAACTTGACGCCGATAGTGGGCGCACCTTTGAACTGGAACAAAGTGTGGTCAAACTGATGCGAGGGCTGCTGTTTTGTATGATGCGGCAAGCCGCCAAAGTGGAACGGTTCAAAGACAACCAATCTCTGCTAGACGCGCTGCACGCCAAGTATAATACCAGCACTGGCGATGTAGTCGTGGGGGATGATGAGTGGGGTCATTTGCAGCTCGATGCCACTTCCCTATTCCTGTTGATGCTGGCTCAGATGACCGCATCAGGGTTACACATTGTTTACACCATTGCTGAAGTGCATTTCATTCAGAATCTGGTGTATTACATTGGTCGTACCTATCGGACACCAGATTACGGAATTTGGGAACGGGGAAATAAAGTTAATCACGGTAATCCTGAACTCAACGCCAGTTCCGTCGGCATGGCAAAAGCCGCATTAGAGGCGATTAACGGGCTAGATTTATTTGGCGTGCGGGGTTCTCAAGCCTCGGTAATTCATGTCCTTCCCGATGAAATTGCGCGATCGCGGATTACGTTAGAATCTCTATTACCACGGGAGTCAAGTTCCAAGGAAACCGATGCGGCATTGTTAAGTGTAATCGGGTTCCCCGCCTTTGCCATCGAAGACGTGGAACTCTTGGAGAGAACTCGTCAAAAGATTGTCGATAAATTACAGGGACTATACGGGTGTAAGCGGTTCTTGCGGGATGGACATCAAACGGTATTAGAAAATACCACCCGCTTGCACTATGAACCCTGGGAACTGCAACAATTTGAACATATTGAATGCGAGTGGCCCCTATTTTTTACCTACTTAGCCCTGGATGGCTGGTTCCGGGGAGACGTTGAGTGGGCGCGGAATTATCTGGGGCGTTTGGATACATTGCTGGTTGAGCGAGACGGGATGCGCTTATTACCCGAAGTGTATTACGTTCCAGCAGACAAAATTGAAGCCGAACGCGCTTCTCCTCATTCCCAGAATCGCAAACCCAATGAAAATTTGCCTCTTGTCTGGGCGCAGAGTTTGTATCTACTTGCCCAAATGCTTCATGACGGATTAATTACGCGGGGAGATGTTGACCCCTTAGGGCGTCATTTTTCTGTAGGGCGTCACCAAGATCCGGTGGTACAAATTGCGCTATTGGCAGAGGATGAAGCGTTACAAGCGCAACTGGCAGCTTATGGGATTGCCACACAGACCCCGACACAAGTTGATCCTACTCAAGTGCGTCAGGCAACTGACCTCTCCCGATTGTATGCCCAAATTGGACGGTGTGATGCCTTAGGATTAAGCGGACGTCCGATTCGACGCCTGCGAAGTTTGACCACCTCCCGCATTTTTCGCTTCGGGAAAGAAACGATTGTGTTTTTGCCCGCGTTTTTAGACCAGCAACAGTTTTATTTAACCCTGGATTATCATTTCCTGGTGGCTCAAATTAAAAGTGAACTGACATATATTCAACGCCACTGGGGTGAGTTAGGACGTCCAACGATGACACTGTTATTAACTCACCAGATGGTGCAGACGGGAGAGGAAACCAGTCATCCGGGACAAGAACAACTTCAGGGTTCGGCGTTACTAGAATTAATCCAAGAATTGCAAGAGGGATTATGTAATGGGGTGCGGGTCAAGTTAGGGCGTTTAAATCAGTTAACGCTTACAGCCGGAGTTGAACGCATTGATGTGATGCAAGGATTTGAGTTTAGTGAGTCTCCGGTTCAAGATGCTGCACCGCCTGATTATTACCTGAGAAATAGTCCGCGAAAAAATGGTCAGTTAAGTCATACGCAGGAATTCTTGCTAGAATGCGAAACGAATCTCCAACTCTTGCTCGATAGTTTACGGCATTCAGAAAATCTTTATGAGCAAATTGAATTATTACGCACCTTGAAAAACTTGCGGGGACTGGACTTTGATACAGGGTTTGGTCAACCTAAAGGAGTGGTGACGGTGGCGGATTTGCTGAATGAAGTGTACATCAAAGCCAGTAGTGAAGGAGCCTCTGTTTACTGGGGCGTGATTCGTCAAGCAGCGGGATTACTGAATAAAGTCGAAATTAGCTTGTCGGATGCGGTGACAGATATTTTGGTGCGGGGGAAACAGATAACGGTAGGAAAAGCGTATAGTGAGGCTTCCCTGATTAAAAACCCAATGTCCAACCTGGAAATCCAGGCAAAAATTGATGAGTTTTGTCGAGAAGATATTCGCGATCGCGTTTTGACTCAAGAACTCCTGATTTACTTGAGTATTCTGATTAAATCCGAACCTCATCTGGTTGATGGCTTGCTCACGCTGCGGGTTGGCTATTTAATTCTGCTGTTGACGAGTGAAGTGGCGGCTGAATTGGGGATGACTCAAGATGAAGCTTATGAAGAATTGATGCACTTGAGTCCCTTTGATGTGAAAATGCGGCTGCGTTCCTGTTTGGCGGGATATGAAGGGATTAACCAAAAGTTACGCCAACAAGAATCACTGCGCGTTAAGCAACCGAAACAGGTGATTAATTGGGTAATATTGCCAGAGGATCGAATCTATGTAGACGAAGACATTACTACAGCAGGAAATTGGCTGAGAAAACGACAACTTGATGGTAGTGCGGGTCGAGTGCCTAAAGATTTTTACCCGAAAGTTTGGCAAGTGATGAAACATTGTAAGGGTTTGGTGATCGGCGATAAATTAGAGCGTCGCAATCGACTCGATAGCCAACCTCTGCTCTCAGAAATGACACCTGGGGAAAAGAATTTTGCCCTGCGGGTTGAGCATTTACTCAATAAAATTCAAGTGCCAACCTATCGACAGGTGAATATCGAAGCACTTGTGGAATTAGCCGCAATACTGGAACGGAATCCAGAGTTGGAAATTGAAGAATACATTGTTCTTGATGTTTTGATTGGTCATGCTGTCCGTTTAGGCTGGTTGGAGCGCTATCCAGAACGAGCAGATAAGTATGATGAATATAAGGCAGCAGCTTGGCGTGCTTTTTATGATATGTCTCCTCAAGAATGTGCGGCTTATATTGTTAAGGCGTTCCAATTCTTGACACAAGTAGAACCCGCCAATGTTGCTTAAGCTAGGGAACAGGGAACGGGGAAGAGGAATCCCCTTTTGCCATGGCGATTGAAATCGCTGCTACACAAACAAAGTCCGCCTGCGCGGACTGGGTTATAACGGGGGTAGCGTTCCCCGGATTTAGTATTAACCGTTAATAGATGCGATCGCGTCTTTAGCCGCAAGCCTGTGAACTCCGGTTGGCGCACATGAATCAGAGTTGAACATTTATCTAAGTATAAATGCTTATTTTAGTCCGCGATTGTTCATTATCACTTATCTGGTAATTTTTTGTAACAAAATTGACAGTTGTTCTGAAAGAGCCATACAATTTGAAGCGGTAAGTTTAATCACTGCGATCGCAGGATTAAGCGCCAAAAATTAATTTAATTTAAGGATAAAACGGATAACTATGACCCAGTTTTTCAGCCGATTCAAACGGTTGGCAACGATTCTGATCGTGTTGCTGATGGTTGTTTCTACGGTTTGTTTACTGCCCAACCAACCCGCATGGGCGAATCAAGATACATCAAGTCCTTGGGCAATTCAAAGCTCGTCTTGGGCGCGTTGGGCACCGGCTCCCTACACCCGTTGGGATGTTTATAACGATCTGGATAATCGGGTTCAACTCGTTGCTGATCCTACAACAAAGAGTGCTGTTTACTTCCTCAACTCCGATGGCTCTGTCGGCTATCGTAATGTTGATCAAAACATTAATAAAACCTTTCCTGGTATTACCGCTAAACAGATTGCTGTAGGTAAAAA
>NZ_JBKHUP010000134.1:0-18316 GCF_046565525.1 Coleofasciculus sp.
CTTTGGCTGGCATATTTTTTTTGTTCTTCGGATTTCCTATTTTAATTATACCCTATTTAAATGCCGAACAGCTTACCCAACTCCTTAAACTGGGAACCTCTGCTCAGACTCGTCAAATCTACACCTCCTTGGAGCGATGAAGATTTCACCAGTGCCAAAAGCCAGATTCCCCCAACACCAGAACTCTGGCTAATCAGTAGCCCATAAATCTCTGAACAAGATAGGAAGCGCTGACGCGCCCCAGAATTCGACCCTTCAGAACAGGATTCTACCCATGAATATTTGGGAATTAGAACAAGCGGCTGACTGGCTCAATTTCCGCATTGATAGCCATAGCCATCGCTTCTATGAATAAATGAACAGTATTTGTGAGAGATACCCGCCACTCGACCTGTAGGGGTTATAATATCAAAGCTTCCTGTTGCTCGGCATAAGACTCTCCCAACATAAGAGCCGATCTTCTTGCCTTTAGTGACAACGGCTTGAAGAATATCGCCAGTCTGAAAACCAAAATGCTTCTTGATGTTCGACCGATGACGAATCGGAAAACCAAAAGCGTTCGAGCCACACATTTGACGATTACCATGTCCTGTTGCCTTGATAATCAAGGGTTTTGATACCAGGATTTTTAGGTTCTCTGGAGTTGATGCACCTACATTAGAGGCGTCTAACCAATGAGTTTTAGGTAAGCCTGATCTGCAACGATTGTATTTAGTCCTACCGCCTGTTCCCGTTTCTACAGGTAAACCCAACTCTTTAAGAGAGTTGAACAGTTTCCATCGAGTAGCATTAACAGCAGCAGTATCGGCTAACGGCTTCTTGGCTTGAGCAAGGATTGACTTGAGCAAGTCGGGCTTCTTTTTTAAGAACTGCTCAATAGGTTTATTCCCTTTCTTTTGGTTGCATTTTGTGCAACTTAAGGTCAAGTTAGACACACGGTTAGAACCACTTTTTGATCGAGGAATTATATGATCAATCTCTAGTCGAGTATCGGTAACACCACAGTAAGCGCATTTACGATGCCATTTTTCGAGCATATACTCCCTTAGTTCGTATCCAGCAAGTACACCTTGTTGGTACTCAATACCTGAAATTTCAGGATTCTGCATTAATTGAGTGTCAAATCGTACCAGTTCTGTTGAAATAGCTGTAATTGGAGACAGCCGCAACAGGCGTTTAACCCAAGTCAAGATATTATCAACTCGACTAATCAAAGACGGTGGCAACCACCCATCGTTACGTTTACGATTGTTGAACCGAGGTTGACGATAGCGAGTTTTACGATTTCTGCGAGAACGTCTTAGTTGCCTTCTGGAAGTTAAAGCCTCTCGAATCTGAAATCCTCTGTGAGTTAGTTCTGCTGCCCACAAAACGACATCGTTTCTCAAGATTGCTATTCCAGTGGTTTTTGCACCCGGGTCAATCTTAATTCTTAAAGGTTGATTGTTCCGTTCTTTAACTTCATCCTTCAAAACGATTGTGAATGGATACCTTTTAAAAACAGCAGCCTTACCTGCTTTGAGCAGCTTTCTGGCTCTAGCGGGATGAGTTGGGTTTAATGGTTTTTTGTCGTCGTTTAAGACAAATACAAACATGAGTTTTAATCTCCCTTACGGGGTAAAGTGAACCTCGACAATGTTCAGAATCGGTACTTTCTTCAGCACACTGGTTTAACCCTTGTACACCTGTTTAATGCTGAAGTTCTAGAGCCAAAAACTGGTTCATGCATTTTTGGGTAGGAACTTTAACACTTCTTCTGAACGGAGACTTCAAGAGTCCTAGTCTGGTCATGTAGACTTGTAGAAGTTATTCGAGCGTAGCAAGAATAAAGTCACACAAGCCTCTGCTTTTAAGCAGTGGGTTCATGACATTCTACGACAAAGATGGCACAGAACTTAAGGGATACGACCGAGTCATTTACACAGAACCGGGAGAAGAAACTCTCGATTTCACCCAACCCAATCAAATCGATAACTGGTTCCATGCTGAGTTAAAGCGTCACACGCCAAAGTCTGCCTGAAAAGGAGGGGGCAACCCCCTTTATTATAGTTATGACCGAGCCAATGAGAGACAAAAAAGCACTTCAAGACCTGGGACTCTACCAAACTCCAGTAACATTTCAGGTTTATCAACAACTACAAATAATGTGGCAGTTTTGCTATCAAACAGGTACATTAAACTATCCCGAACATACGGCACAACAGGCATTATCATTTGCCCTTCAATTAAATTTAGTTGAAGCCGCTGGGTTCATGAAAAACCATCCAGAAGACTACGACTATGGTCTTTACCACGGGAGATGGATGCTGGCTGGGGAGTTCAAGGGAGACGTAATTGCCATGCGCTGTCATGCCAGTAACTTGGGTCCTTCTGCCTTAAGCAACGTTCCTAGAACCTGTATTTCCGGCAGTCCTGACGGTCACGAATGGGGTTACGGTGGTTCTGGTCCTAATGATTTTGCCCTGGATATTCTCAATCAATTTTTGCCGGCGAACGGTGAGGATGCAATCAAAATGTACCGAGGTTATAGTTCTCGCGCTGCTGCTGACTTAAAACGAGCATTTTGTGCTGAGTTTATTGCAATAATGCCTAGGGAAGGTGGACAAATTTCCAATCAAGACATTGTTGATTGGATTGAACAACAAGGTTATAGTCCAAAAAGGTTTTAAGTTCGTCTATACCCTTCTACCTTTGCGCTAAATGAACCCCCTTATTTCAACCTTATCTATCTTGCCAGAACATTGGCTCATTATTCCTACCAATGGCAACAAACAACCCTTGGGATATCAGTGGCAACTCCATCCATTCTCTCCTTCGCAAATGGCAAAATTACTCACCCAAACTGGAGCAGTGCAAGTTCTAAATAAACATCGGGGGTTCTACCCAGTAACCCCCCAAGGTATTGGCTTGTTGTGCGGACAAACCGAGCCAGAATTCCTGCTGGCTGTGGATGTCGATGGAGAAAGCGCTCATGCTAAGATTCAGGAGTTATCTAGAGGGAGAGGACTTCCCAAAACTGTCGCTTTCACCTCTGGAAGACCAAGACGCGCTCAGTACCTGTTTTCTCTTCCCGGCATCAACCACCAACTCAAATCCTGTAAAATCTCTACAGCACCAGGGGAAGCTCTGGAACTGCGGGGTACTGGATTGCAATCTGTTCTACCTCCCTCTCCTCATCCCCTGACCGGCTCTTACAAGTGGCTTCCCCATTGCCGACCCGACCAAGCTGAGGTGGCGCACGCGCCCCAGTGGGCGATTGACAGAATGACAAACCCTGTTCGCCTATCAGAACTTTTGAAAATGCCCCGCCATAGCCATTTTAAAAAAACCGGACTCAGAGGGCTAATTGCACGACACTCAACACGGATATTAACACGGCTTTGCTCCTTTTAGAAGTGATTCATCCCCGGTTTGCTGACCAGTACGAGACTTGGATTTTTATCGGGATGAGCCTGAAATACATCAGCCCAAACTTACTCCCAGCTTGGGATGAGTGGAGTCAGCTATCTCCCAAATACAAGCCGGGGGAATGTGCTTACAAGTGGGGAACCTTTAACGGGCAAGGGATTACTGACAAAACCTTACATTATTATGCTAGAAATTCATGAAACCAGACCGAAATTTCGACCTTGATAACGACTCCATTCGCCTGGAATTCCTTAAAATCAACTACCAGCTTATTGCCGCCCTTGGCTGGCAGGGGTATTTAGAGACCGGACGCGGAGTTGTACTAATTGATTCTACCCGCGCCATCTATTCTCAAGACTCCGGAGTTAGTCCGCGACAAAGATGGCTATTAGGAACTACACCTGGATTTTACTTGGGTGAGCAAGATGAAGGGTTTCAAACTTTGATGAATGGCTCTTGGCCCGATGCTGAAACCGCAAAAAGAGTGGCTAACTACGACCCGACTCAAACGGTCATTACCTTGATTTGGTTCGGTGGCGAACAGGGAGATTTTATCGTGCAAGGCATTGGTTCTCCTGTACTACCACCTCCTGTTTGTTTTGAGCAGATGAATTCGCGCCTAGATGAATTCCGAATTTGAAAGCCTTATGCCAACCCCAGTACCTCAAGAACAGCCCCAAACAATCAATACTTCTGCTTCAGATAGCGATAGGGACTCCCATTTGCCATCGGGGAAAGATGATAGCACAAGTGGTGTCCCTACCACCGATTTGGACGGCTATAACTTCCATAAAACCCGAATCATTGTTCATCTAGAGATTCTCCCCAGTTCTGAAGATAACCAAAACCGAACCGTATCAATTGGCGTGGGAATCAAGAATGACCCGCCCCTATTGACCACAACTACACTCTCTTCCCTCAACCTGCCTCCAGTTATTCAACAGATGCTGGAGGAGTTAGAGTCCCAAATGCCAGAAAGGGCAGCTGCAGCAGTTGAGAGAAAGAAGCGGCTGCAACAACTAACCGTTCAAAGAGAACTCTCAACCCCAGCATCTACCTGCAATTTGCCTCCTGCCAAACCTTTGTCTCAAACTGATTCCTCTCCGACTGAACAACACCAATTAACGCTTTTCTAACCTCATTTTAGTCATGCCCAAAATCCTCCTCGAAGGTCAGGAAATTATCCTGACTCCTGAACAAGCTGCTACAGACCAAGCCATCACTGATACCCTGCTTCCCTTCTATCCAGATATTGCCAATGCTGACTTTAAACGCACCGAAAACGAGGGCGAAACCCTAATTGAAATTGTCAAACGACCTGGGACAAAAGGCAATACCCAGACTCCCTGGCAAATTTGGCAGAATGCTCCTGAATATATTAATCCAGTGATTCTATTGGCGGTACAACTTAAAGCACTAGAGATTCAAGGCGGATTAACCCTTGAAACGCTGATTCCGCTTCAGCCAACCCTCCAAGATGTCACTCACGTCGGGGAGAAAGCCTCTACGGAAACAAGGCGGGCTACCTCTGCTCTCAAATCGGCTTCACCCATTCCTGCTCAAACTCCACTGCTTGGCTTTTGATTGGTACAAATGACTCCGATTTTTACCTACGCTGAAGCCTTAGACTTCCTTGATTTACTCTCTATACCCCTCTCGTTTGCAGAGGGGATAGATTATTTACAAAGGCTTTCGCAACAAGTTATTCTATTGTCGCTGTATCGGGAGTATTTTCCGGCTGAGTGGACTCAATCAACAGCAAGTATCGAACCGGATTCTGAGGGTTGGGAATGCTCTCACAGTCCCAAAGAAATGGAATTCCTTCGCCTAGTTGAAGAACGACTCTTTCCCATCGGACTTGAGTGGGAATGGGGTGAGGCGCTGGAGGAGCGAATGTCGTATATTACGGTTTATCCCCATGATTTGGATTGGTATCAACGGGGAATTGATGAGTTTGATGAATTTCACCAGTTCCTTATCTATCTTTTGGGTCAGGAATTTCCGGTTTCGTTATGGCAAGAGCGGTTGGGGATAACCCTAGATTTTGTCCTTCCCGTCGAACAACTGGATTTTGATCGGTTGGAAATTCTCTGTCAATATGCTCCTAAACCCTTAGGCTATTTGTACGACGCCCTGAGTATTGTAGACCATTCGACCAATTGTATTTGGATTGATTCGTGTTGGGAATGTATGGAATATTTTGCCTGGTCAAGGCAAATTTTAGATGGTTTGACCGAACAGTGGAAACTGGCGTTGCAGTTATGGGATAAGGAAAGCCAACTTAGACGCTGGATTGCGGCAGATAAGACTCGATATTTGCCGCTCATTGACCTCTGGAATCAAGCTAAAATATCATGACACTACTCCCGCCCCTTCCCTCGATTGACCCTTCGATTATTGCCAATTCTCTGATTCACAAGGAAATCAACCATCAATCTCTCTGTCAATTGCTGATTTTAGATGGGCAATATATCGTTCGCTACCAAGAGGGAGAAGCAACCATCACCAAACTCATTTCCCCGGAAGCTGTTCGATTTGCTTTCACTCATCTATCGGTGGATTCAGGATTTCTCCCCCCTGGTGTTGTCCGCTGGGGGAGTGGTTCTGAGGGGGATTGGCTGGTTAAGTTTATCCCTCCTAACCGTTACCTAATCTGCTGCATTCTGGCTGACAAACCTCTCAGACTGGATATTCCGTTACCCGGTTTAATTTTCATGGGGAAGGGAAGTCGTTATTATCTTTGGGCGGTGAAGTCTCGCCACTTCGACAGTCTCGCCGAAGTTTTCCATGTTCCTTTACCGAATGTTTCCCCTTCAGGGGCGATTTGCTTTGGTTCTAACTCTGTTCCCAATGCTGCTTCAGCTACCCTTGACCACGTTTGGCAGCTTTTTCTCTCTAGTCCCTTTAATGGCGATAGTGCCAGTGGGAAATCAAAAGCTTATCCCGATGACGTGCGATCGCACCTTATTACCCTACAGGATGCGGGGAAGAAACGCTACCCACTCCGCGACTTGATCCCATACCGCTCTTATCGGTCTGCTCTAGAATGCGACACTCCTCAGGCTGGCACGGTCGAGGAAGTCATCAACCAAATCCTTTTATGAATAATACCATACCACCTTTGGTGCAATATCTGACTGCCCAATCGGACACATTACCGCCTATCCAGGCTCAGATGGTTGAGTACGTGATAGCTGGTAATGGAGTCTTTAAAAGAGGCAAGCGAGTTGGCTTAGAAATAATGATTCCCATTGCTGAATGTTCAATCGTGGGACTTGCGCCGATTCAACCCTACTTGCATCTAGATTACCCCAAAGTACCTGAACAATTATTCACAGAAATGCTCGTGCGCTCTCAAGAAGCCTATCCGAATGAAATTCTGTTTTATCTGCACGGGTTCAATGGACAATGGCAACTGGATATCCCAACTCAAACGGCTACTCCGACCTCGGTTCAACCTGTACTCGGAGCATCTTACCACAATACCTTGATTGAGGTTCACTCTCACCCGACTCTAAGTGCTGATTTCTCCTCTACAGACGACGCTGATGAGACGGGATTTCGGATTTTTGGAGTCTTGGGGACTCTCTTTTCCCAGCCGACGTTTCGGCTGCGAGTTGGGTTATATGGTGACTTTTGGCATATCCCAGCTCATTGGATATTTCAAATGCCTCAGCTAATTTTGGATAGAACGACTGAGAAACAATAATGATAGATTCAGAATACAGCCAAGCTTTACCTGTCATGGTAGGAGATTATCGGTATGTACAATTTATCCTCGTCGGATGTGGCGGAACGGGCGGGTTTCTCTCTCCCAGCCTCGCTCGTTTAATTCTCGCCCTTAACCAAGGGGGAAAGAGGGCTTTTGCTACTTTTGTTGACGCGGATAATGTTGAGTCTAAAAATATACCCCGGCAAAACTTTGTCCAAGCTGAGATGGGATTCAATAAAGCTCAAGTGTTGGCTCGACGGTACAGTCTGGCTTATGGACTGGAAATTCGGGCAATTGCTTCTTCGTTTGAAGCGGAAATGGTTAAGCCAGAATGGGGGAAAGTGACTGTTGTTATTGGAGCGGTGGACAATGCGGCGGCACGAACGGAAATTGCCAAAACCTTGGAGATTAATCTAAACTATCAAGTTCCTAATATTTGGTGGCTGGATTGCGGTAATCAGGGTAATGGGATACCAGCGGGTCAAGTGCTATTGGGTTCTACCCATTCTCTGACGCTTCAAAATGCTTTTAATCACCCCGATACACCAAATTTTTGTGTCAACCTACCGTCTCCTAGTGTAGTAGCGCCGACATTATTAACGCCTGAAAAAGAAGCTCTGCAATCAAGTCGTTTATCTTGTGCGGAGATGGCTAGGTTAAATCAACAAGCTCTGTTCATTAATCAACGAGTTGCCGCTGAAGCGATAGAGATATTGGCACAACTAACTCTTACCAGGGGACTGAAGCGTTTTGCTACCTATTTTCATGGGGAAGTTGGTAGCAGCCGTTCTGTGTACAGTTCGCCTAATACGCTGGTCAATTTTTTTCAAAAAATCTAATACATTTGGCTTTTCATGATGTAACATAAAATAATTACACTTTTGGGATGCCCAGGTAAGTTTTTCACAAAGAGGTTGCCATGAAACTAACTGGTCAACAGTATCAACTATTAACTCATATTCTTCTCAATGCCTTTGTTTCTCAAGCAAGGCTAGCCCAGATGGTAAGGTTCAGACTGGACAAGAATCTTAATGCAATTGCTCTCGGAGATGACTTACAAGAGATTGTCTTCAAATTGATAGGTACGGCTGAGGCTGAAGGATGGATAGCTCAACTCATCACTGCCGCTCGCGAGTCGAACCCAGGTAATCCGGATTTACTTGCCTTTGCCCAGCAATTTGGTCTAGCTCCCATTACGCCGTCTCGCCCAGAACTTGAAAAAATCATCAGAGCAACAAACAGTTTCTTGGACATTAATGCATGGCGCGAACGATTGGGAAAAATTGAGGCACAAGTATGCCGTATCGAAATTGCTTCAAACCTAGGCACAATTTTTGGGACAGGCTTTCTGCTAGGACCAAGTGTGGTTATGACCAATTACCATGTAGTGGAAGCAGTCATCCTGGGTGAACAAGGGCTTACAACTAGCAGGGGGGTACGAGCTATGCCCAGTGATGTAACTTTACGCTTTGACTACAAAAGGTTGGCTGATGGCACAACCCTCAATCATGGCATCGAGTACCGTTTGTCAGGACGAGACTGGTTAATTGATAAAAGCTCATACGTTGCAGAGGATCGGATACCACAACCTGACGAACTAGATTATGCGCTGCTCAAGATAGATGGTTCCCCTGGCTATGAGCCAATTGGGAGAAAAGCTGAACCAGAAGCCCCCCAGCGCGGGTGGATTGAGACACCTACTGAAGCACATGATTTCCTTATTGGCACTCCACTGTTCATCGTACAGCATCCGAAAGCGGAGCCGCTGAAACTTGGGATTGATACGGATGCAGTTATCGGACTCAACGAGAATGGTACAACCGTTACCTACAAGACTAATACGCTACGAGGTTCGTCGGGATCACCCTGCTTTAATAGCAATTGGGAATTAGTTGCGCTACATCATAGTGGTGATCCTGATTTTTCAAACCCCACCTATAATGCAGGAACCCCCTTCAAGGCGATTTTAGCGCTCCTGGAAAAGCGAGGTGTTAGGAACTTCTTAGGCGAACAGAAACTGTAAACTAAGTACTTATATAGTGTTTTCAGACTCGATGTGATACAGCCTTTCCAAGAGTAGAACCGCGCTGTCTGACTCGTTACTGTACTACACCGTGTTAGAAAGTGCTGTATATACGTCTGGGGTAAGGCGAGCCACAATGTTGCTTCCTTTTAGGACACGACGAGTGAGAGCGGAGGAAACGTCAAACAACAAGCTATGAAACTAAGTGGTAAACAATACGAAGAGTTACAAAAAGCCCTTGAGAGCGCTTTCCACACGCCTTCTGAATTGGAGCGGATGGTTTGTTTTAAGTTAGACGAAAATTTACATACTATCGCCAGCAATGGTAATTTATCTGAGATAATCTTTCAGTTAATAGCTTGGGCAGAATCTAAAGAGAGAGTATCAGAACTGATCGAAAAAGCCTGTGAAGCAAAACCTGGCAACCTGGATTTAAAAAATTTTGCCGAGCGATTGGTACGGATTGAGTCTGAAGTTAAGCTGTGTTCTGAGCGGGAGATAGATTACACTAGACTGCGTGGCTGGCTAGAAGCGAAGATGTGGAAAGAAGCTGACCAAGAAACAGAAAGAGTTATGCTCAAGGCTGCCAGTCGAGGAAAGAAAGGTTGGCTTGACCTAGAATCCATCAATAAATTCCCATGTCAAGACCTGCGTACCATCGACCAGCTTTGGGTAAAATACTCCAAAGGACACTTTGGTTTTAGTGTACAGAAGTGTATTTGGGAAAGTGTAGGGGGAACCCCAGACTCCAACTGGGAAACCTATTGCCTCTTTGGTGAGCGTGTTGGATGGCGCTTGAAAGGAGACGATAATGAAACCAGATGGTTGTTCTACCCTGACCTCACATTCAACCATTCTGCTCCGGCAGGGCATCTTCCTTGTGGGTCTTCAATTCCCCTTTGGCGTCGATTTCATTCTAGGGGCAACCTCATAGTAGGTTGTTGGCTGATAACCCTTTTCTCTCGCGTTGACAGTTGCAACCTTTAGGGATCATGAGCTACCAGTTAGCCATTCATTGATAGCTCCTCATTCTCCCCCCAATCTCATTGCAATAGCACTACATAATCAAGCTATTAATCAGTTCATCTAGCTGACTCTCCACCAAATTCAGTTCCTGAGATATTAACTGCAACTGCCGCAATTTTTGATCTACATTTGCTTGTCCTTTTTGCTTTTCGGTAAAGACTGATTCCACTTGATCTCGAACACTTTGGATTTCCTTACCGAGTCCCCGATCTACAGCCTGCTTGAATTCATTGAGCTGGGCAATAACTGCATTAGCAATCTCATCAGCTTTTTGGTAACTTGATTGGCGGATTTGATTTACATATTCTTGAACAACTACTTTTTTAATTTTGTCGTTAGTTGATTTCATCTTGAACACCCCTTGAATCACACCGCCCGCCATCATCGCCGGAATGAGTACCCAAGGATTAAAACCAACTAGTACAATAGTTGCAATACCAATTGCTATCTGTGGCAAAATACTTTTGAGCATCTCCTCATAGCCAAAGACAGCTCCGAGGGCAGCTGATCCTAAACCACCAACAATGAACCCACCAGCGGCAGCCAGCAGTCGCTCGATAGCAGAAACCTTCTTTTCTGGATCAACGGCTTTAGTCGAGACAGAAGTTCCGGTAACCTGTAAGCGCAAGTCGTCCAGTTTACGAATAAACTCCTGTGCCTTAGCATCAAGTTCAGCCTTGAGACTTTCCAGACGGCGAGCGATTAAGGGTTGTAGCTCTGAGCGTTGCCAATTTGCTAATTCCCCTTCAATTTGAGCAGAAAGATATTCTGTTACTTCCGTAACTACCCTTTCTATCTGCTTGGTCATGAACTCTAGTTTGAAAAACTCCACTGGCTGTTGAATAGTATAGTTATTAGCCCAATCGGAAATTTTTTGGTCAGTCAGTTCACGATAGAAACCTAAAGCTTGGTCTTTCACAGAGAGCTTTGTGTCTTCCAGAAAATTAGAGATTCGGGTAACAATTTGCTGCCGTTGAATTTCTAGTTGTCTTAGTGGTTCCTGAGCTTCCGCATACCGCCTTTCAAGAGTATTGAGATCTGTTCTTAGTAAAGCTTCTCGTTCAGGAATTAGTCGCCGTGCCTCGCGAATTCCTCCTCTCAGTTCCATTGCTGGTCGTAGTAGCTTTACCCTTCCTTTTTCGGTAGTTAAAAAATTGGCTAGTTCGCCCTCGACTTGGGATATACCTGAGTTTGCAACTCGTTGTTCATCACCATCAAGACGTCCTTCTAGAGCATCAAGAGAATCAATGAAAAACACTTTATCAGAACCCCGTTGGGTACGTGGTGCTAACTTAGCAAACGCATAGTCTTTGATACTTTCTCGTTCCTTGCGCCGAATCATATTGAACCGATTGCAAATGAAAAAGATGTCCTCATGTCCTGTACTTCTTAAGGTATTGTCAATAAAATTCAGTTCAGACGACGAGGCTAGGGCTTCACAGGAAAGAACAAAAAGGATGGCATCAACTCTAGACAAATAATCCGTCGTAATTTTTTGACGAATCTCATTTTCATTAAGACCTGGAGAGTCAATAATTTCTACCCCATTTCGACAGAGAACTAGAGGCCAAAATAGCTCAATTTTTTCATAAGGATTACTATGAATAGCTTCTTTTTCATTCAGACCGTCTTGAATCACGACATACTGCTCAATTTCTTTTATAGAAACGGGTTTAGGCGGAAGCTGTGAACCATCTTTAGACTGCTCATAGTGAAGTAAAGCTCTTGGAGATTCTCCCCATTTAACTTCGTTAATAATTGCCGTGCAAGGTTTAGCATAAGCTGGCAAAATTTCATCTCCAAGTAGAGCATTAATAAAGGTACTTTTACCGCGTTTAAATTCTCCCAGTATTAGCACCTTAAAATTATCAGCAAGAACTCGTTCTTGTAACGAATGAAGTGTATCCTCCCAGCCCGTCATGTTGAGAGAACTGAAAAGCACTAATTGCTTCTCTATTAAAAATTCAAGGATTTTGCGCTTTTCCTGAAAATATTCGTATTGCTGCTGGTTAACTGAACTATTCATTGGAGTGTCCTCATCTAAATCAACTTATTTTTTCAGGGCTTGGATAATCTCAGTTTTCAGGTTAAAAGTATCGTTAATCATCTGCTCCCACACTTGTTCATCCTGATGAACTCCGTTAGTTTGAATTGCCAGAGTTTTGGACTGCTGCCACACTATTTGCTCTTGTTTGGTCTCTTCAGAAATTTGGTTATATAACTGGCGCAGAGATTCGCCAATGCCTCGACAGTATTCATCAATAGCTTTGTCAATAACACATCGCAGTTCTTGAGTTAACAAATTCCTTTGTTCCTCAACTTCTTTATTAATGATTTGTTCTCCTAAAATCCAGACTACAGTACTGGTAACGATGCCAATAGGTCCACCGAGAACATAGCTGCCAATCATTGCAGCACTGCTACCAATTCTTGTCAATAATCGATACTGTCGTACATCGGCCAGGGATAAATCTCGAAAACTAGGCAAAATTTCTTGGGTCGCTGAAGCATCAACAGTGGTTCGATAGCTTTGAGTAGGAAAAGTTCTTGATACCTCCTCTTGAAGCCACTCTATATCTTGAGCAAGCACTTTCATCAGTAAATTTTCTAGTTTTCGACTAAGAACAACTAATTCTCGCCGAAGACGGAAAGGAAAGTCTTGCTCCCACCAAGTTTTTGGATTGGGTGTCTTTTTTAGTTCAAAGGTGAGAAGCTCCAATAAATCTGTTTTAGCACTGACAATTCTTGATTGTAGGTTTTTGTAGCACTGTAGACGTCGCTGCTCTAGGTTTAGCCGAATTTGCTCCCAACCCAATTGAGCCTCCTGCATTGCTGCTTGTGCCTGCTGTGAAGCCTTCTCTTTTTCGGCAATACCCATTTGAGCAATAGCAATCTTTGCTTTTCCAATTTCTATCAATTGCTTAAGACACTGCACCAGTTGACCAGCTACTTGTCGGCTACGCCAAACCCTGCGCTCTCCTTTAACCACCATCATTTCAATTTGAGTTTGTACAGCTTCCAATGCCCGTGCCTCCGATCTCGCCCGATCAATTGGATGCAAGGGCAAAACAGGAATTTTGGCCGAGATTCGGGCAACCCGTTCGCGAATATCTGCAAGGACACTGATTCTTTCTTCCTCAGAAATAGTGTCGAGTTTAGAAACAACAACTAGAACACGAGGCACATTACGCCCAATCACCTCTTGCTCTAGAAAAGCCACTTCCGTCAGACTAAGAGGCAGAGTGCCACTGACCAACATTACCGCTGCGTCACACTGACTGAGCAAACTAAATACTTGAGCTGCACGACGGCTGGTAAGGTCTCCAGCTCCTGGTGTGTCAATCAACTCAACATCAATCTTTTGTAACCAAGGGTGATTCAAAGTCAGCCGCACTTGTGCCAATACATCTTGATTTTTAGCTGTTGCCTCAGGAACCAGCAAGTCCTGCCATGAGTCTTCCTGTAGGGGTCGCACCTCCGGGAGCCTTTGAGGAAAACGCACTTCCATACTGTCTTCTAACCCCGGCACAATTGAGATGAGAGTAGCAGTTGTAGGCAAGTTGCCAACTGGCAGGAGTGGCTGCTCCAACAGACGGTTAATCAAAGTGCTTTTACCACGACTGAATTCGCCAACGAACGCCAGTCGGAAACCAGGCAAACGTAGCCGACTATCCAAAGCTTGAAGATCAGTAACAACCTCTTGCAGTTCTCGGGCTTCCGCTAGCATCAGACCTTGGTGGAGCCAAGACTCTACCTGTTTAGTTAAATCAGTGGGAGGTGTTAATTCCAGAAGTGGGGTGATGGACTCCTGGAAAGATGGTTCTTCCGCTACTAATTTAGCAGGGACTGAAACCTCTGCTTTCTGGTTTTGTGTCGATGACTCACTACTCGACTGAGGAGAAGCCAATACAAAAGCTGACACATCAGGGCGCAACCATTGTTTACTGGTAGGAATCAAAGCCCAGTAATAGGGATAGACTGCCTCTGGCAGAAGTCCGGCATAGTGTGGAGCTAGACTAGAAAGATGAGCTTGCTGGTTGGGATTTGATGAGAGAAACTGATCGAGTACTAGGAATAGAGCATTTTCACGACGAGTCTGCTCTGGTATCCCCAATGTGACCCTAGTATCAGCCGGACTAGCAGTAATGACTCCAGATTGTCGCAATGCCGCTGTTTCTTCATACCAAAGCAAGTTAATTGTTTGAGCCACTACTTGCTCTGGCCAAACCCATTCTATCGCTCCCCAAGGAGGATTTAACCCTGCTGACCTATTCTCAAGCTGTATAGGAACTGCCAATAAAGTGAGAATTCGCCAACGCTTCCCACGCTTCACTGGTACTGGCGCTAGCGCTACTGATTCCAATGTGACCCACTCTCGTAAACCAGGGCTACGATGAATGCCACGGATTAAAGCTTCAACTCCCATAGGTTCTGAAAGTGATCGAACCGAAAGTTGGCTTAGTAAATCTCTATCAATCGTCATTTCTGATGCTCCTGCTACAGGATTATTCACTTCATAGGGGCTTGTGCTATGACCAGATGGTTGCCAAAATCACGCCAAGCATTGAGAAAATCTAAGGCATCGACAACCTTCATTCGACCGTCGGTTGTGAGACTGTCATTGAGGAGGATTTTTATTGATCCATCTTGACTCTGGTGAATGCCGGTAACCCAGACTGCGTGACCAGCGTCCACTTGTTCAATCGGCATACCTGTTGATGCATCCCTTAGGGGGTTCCAAATTTCATTGCCATCAAGAGCAACAATCACTTTGTCACCTCGCTCTAAGGCATCAGCAATATCAACCAAAGTCGCGTCATAAGTCTGCTCTGTCTCCACCCCATATGCTTCTAAGACTTTACCTAGAGCGTCCTGTTGCGTACCTGTGCTAGGGTCATACCAGCCATTAGCTTCAGCGAACTCGCAGGTTGCATCTTTCGGCAATTTAACTCCCTTGAGCGATTCGCAGACTTCAAGTTGGGTAACTACAGCGCAGGAAGCCGCATCAGTTTGTGGCTGCCAAAATTGAGCATCTAGATGTGGCTCACCTACACCGTTGAAGGGTTCATCCGGAGTCCAATTCGTGCGATGGTGATACCATTCCATAGAGTCAAGTTCCTGTAGCTTATTCAAAAGCTCATCACTCATCCACAGTTCTGGAGATTCCCTGTCTGAGGTAGCACTCTCAGGATTTGACAGATGTTCAACTGGCAGCTTAGAGGCAGGTTCTTGCCAAGAGTCAGATGCAGATTGATTCGTTAACTCGGTCTCTTGACCTACGCTCAGTTCACTCTCAACCTCTGGCGATTCCATATCTTGCTGGTGGGTTATTGTGGTTGCGGATTCATCAGTCACCTCGGTGTTAAGACTTACATCCTCATCACTCTTGTTCTCTGACTGGTTAGCTGTATCTGTTGCTAATTCATTAGCAGCATCGGTATCTAAACTTTCACTCCAGTTACTTTCTAACTCTGACAGTTCCATCTCTGGTGGGAGTGTTCCCTCTGTAGCCAATTCATCTATAGCCATAGTCTCATCCCAGCCAGACTCATTATTGATGGTTGAAAAGATGTCGTCGAACATACTGCCTCTCTACATTTCTCATACAGTAATTTCTGCTAATCTTTGCTGTTGTGCAGACAAAGCTTTTTTGCGTCGCTCTATCTCTGAGAGATTGCTTTTAGTTGAAGCTTGTAACTGATGCAACCGCTGTAATTCCTCTCTTTGTTCCTCCAACATTACATCAACAACCGCTTTATACTGTTTTATGTACTGATCAATTTGCTGGTCTAGTGCAACCATTGCTTTTCGTGCGTAGATCTGCATAGCTTCTTGAGCTTGTTTCCTGACAACGTCAAAGTAAGTATCAAGGTTAGGGTATAGTTGCTCCCAGATCTTTTGCTTGCGTTCATCAAGGGAAGGCATAAAAAAACCAGACAGGAAAAAGCCAACAACTCCTCCCACGACAGTACCAACACCGGGCAAAATCAGGCTACCAATTACTGCACCTGTTGCCCCACCTTTCATGACAGTTTTACCATCCTTCTCGTCTAGTTCACTTTGGCATGATTGCATTGATGTAAAAACATCGGATGTATTAAGTTTTACGCTACTACTCCTTGAGTCTATGGTTATCCTCCAGTTCTTGCCAAGAGCTTGAAGCCGACGATATGCCTCGAAAAATTTGCCGTCAAAGTAAAGCTCCGCTTTTTGTGCCGCTTGTGAGAGTTTCTCGAACTCCCCTTGCAGGTCATTTTGGAGACACTGCTGACCTTCTTTTAAAAGAGCTTCAGCTTTAGTTTGGACAACACTGTCCAGTTCGCCCAAATTATTAACATCCGAAATCGCGTTATGGATATTCGAGCGAGTTTTTTCTTGATGTTCGGCGATGCAGACGCTGATTTTTGCAGCCGTTTTAGAAATAGCCTTCTCAATCATTCGGCGGCAGACTCGATGTTGCTCAATTGCAAACGAATTAAGGTCTTGAATCGTTTCACTTTTAATGGTAGCTTGACAAGTTTCATACTGCTCCCACTGCACAAGCAAATAACCTTCCAATTGTTCCAAGAGTCTGGTCAACAAGCGCAGTACATTTTCGGCAATGCTTAGAATTCTTTCACGGCGAAGCCTCTGCTGTAGTAAGGTTTCTAACTCACTGAACCTGTCTTGCCAGAGTAATAAATGTTCAGGGATATCTTCTTCTCCTGTGAGGTCATCAATGATAATTTGAGGCGCGGCAGCAAAGATAACGGCTTTCTTGATGCCCAAAGCATTTTTGAGCCGATTTTCAATATTTTCGATTATAACCTTCTGTTCTCGTTTGCGAATTTGATCCATTTTAGTAACAACAAAAATGCACCGATGCAAAAAGGGGTGTAGTGAATCGGCGAGAAAATTGACCAGAGTCTGTGAGAGTGGTGTGGTAGCTGGGATAACTACAACTGCTGCATCTGCTTCACTTTCGATGATTCTGCGGGTAATGGCTCCATGTTTGGGGTTAGTCGCATTAGTCCCCGGTGTATCAATAATCACAATGTTGTTAGCCAAGAAGCTAGCTGGATGGTAGATGGTCAGAGATGCAACTTCTTTGGCTACTTCATCTTGAGAGGTGACCACATGAATAAAATGTCTAGTATCAATACCATCAACTCCCGCTAGCCAGGGGACAGTGATTTGTTTGGCATTCTTCTTGGTCTTAAGTATTCCTGGTCGCGAACCTTTGAAAGAGGTTTCTACTATGAGATCATTACCATGCCGTAGTCGAGTAGCGGCAGTGGTGGCAACCAGAGCTGATGTTTTGAGCAAATCGTCCCGTAGCAGAGCGTTAATCAAGGTACTCTTGCCACTAGAAAATTCCCCAACTATGGCTAAGTAAAGGTAGGGGTCTTGTCGCCGCTGCTGAATGCGGTCAATCTGTTGGTGCAATTCAGCACGTATCGATTCAGAAATATCGGAGTGAGCAATAACCTCTATCGCAAACTGCAAATGCTCATCACACCCTGTTAATGCTTCTAGTTGTTCGAGGGACACCAGTAAATTCGGCTGAGTCATGACAGAGTTCCTCTTTACAAGAGCGAGAGTGACAGTGCAGTATGGAAAAAACATACAATGACTCTGCTTCCCTCTTCGTGAGGATGAGAGCAGAACTAGGGATGGAGTCCATTTCTAAGTGGAATGAGTTGATGTAGGCTTGGGAAAGGAGTTAATCGAGTATTTTTCCTCGTATTCTGACATGTTATTCATTGTGCTAGCCTCATGATTGCCTGTCTAAGGTGTTGGTATCTCTGAGCCAGGTGAGCTTATGCAGTGAGTGATCACTTTTAATCATCCAATCTTCTAGAAACTGAAAGTATTCCGTTGCTCATATCTTACACCAGCCAGGATAAATCCCTAAGCTGAAGTTCCCCCGGTACAGATGTACGATACCCAGCGTTAAAGCTTATCCCGTAAGGGTTTGAGTGATTATCGGTAAAAAGCCTACTGGGTACAATCCCCATCTCAAACGCGACTTAATTATCTCCAACTTTCCCTTCGGAACTACCGCCCCCTTTGACCCCAAATACAACCCAATTGTCAGCAACCTGCACAACTACTTCTGGGCAAAAAGCTGGGACGCATTGCGAAACGGTGGCATTATTGCCGCGATA
>NZ_JBKHUP010000135.1:0-18174 GCF_046565525.1 Coleofasciculus sp.
CAGTAAATGCTCAGGTTTTACAACAGGTGTTGAGAAAGCTTGAAACCGCGTTTCTTGATATGAGACGGAAAGGGATGGGTTTTCCTAGATTCAAAAAACAAGGAAGGATGCGTTCCTTTGTGTTCCCTCAGTTTAAGACTAATCCTGTCAAGGGAGACTTAATTAAGCTGCCTAAGTTGGGATGGGTCAAAATGAGGTTATCCCGCCCAATTCCAGACGGGTTTACCTTAAAGCAGGTTCGCATCGTTAAAAAAGCTTCTGGGTATTTTACCATGCTGTCATTACAGTGTGATGTACAAATACCTGATGCAATGCCTCATGGTCATCCTATCGGGATTGACTTAGGGTTAGAAAAGTTTTTGGCAACCTCTGATGGTGAGTTAATCGCTAGACCTCGATTCTTTGATTCATTGCACCGTAAGCTGAAATTGCTACAACGCCGATTGAAGCACAAGAAGAAAGGGTCTAAAAATTGGCGCAAACTTAACCAAAAGATTGCTAGATTACACCAAGGAATTCACGACACTCGAAAAGACTTTCATTTTAAACTAGCTCATCACCTAGTCCAAAATGCCGGAATGGTATTTGTTGAAGATCTTAACTTCAAGACTTGGGCGAAAGGGATGCTAGGAAAACATACCTTGGATGCTGGCTTTGGTCAGTTTATTAATATTTTGCAATGGGTTTGTTGGAAAGAACAAGTTTACTTTGCCAAGGTAGACGCTGATTATACGTCGCAGCAATGTCCTCGTTGTAAAACACACACAGGCAAGAAGGATTTATCAGTAAGAATTCACAGTTGCCATGAGTGCGGATATACAACGGATAGAGATGTAGCTGCGGCACAAGTTGTGATGATTCGAGGTGTAGGTGCGACTGGGCAAGCCGTACCTGAAATTGCCTGGCCAGACGTACTGCCGGGGGTCATTGACCTAGGTAAGTGTCCGCGAACCAGGAAATCTCCGTAGCGATACTGGGAATCCCCAACTTCAACGAAGTAAGTTGGGGAGGATGTCAAACGCCCTGAGTTTAAGCGGAATTAAATGGCTAGGTGCAATTACTCCATTAGGGGGAGTCGCCTTTATCTTAGGATGGGGATGTTTAGCGATCGCGGCGTGGAATTACAAATAATTAGCCAGACTTTCAGAATTATTTTGATATTAGTCAGCCATTCACTAATATATCACATCCTGAGCTTATTTGTTATTTCCCATGAGCGCAAACCATCTTGTAAGCTTGATGAAAAGCTCGCTGGTTGCAGCATTCCAACCGAATGGGATTCGCTGCCCAACTTTTAAAATCAGGAGCTAATCGAATCATCTTTTGCAAAATTCTATCATCGATCCACAAAACGAGTGGAAAAGGAAACTGTTTGCGAAACTCCTCACGCACCAGATTAGTCGCACTCAATACTTGATCAACAGCAACCACCGAATCAAGACCAAAGACAACTAAAGCAGGTGGTGGTGGTTCATCCAATGCTGTGAGGATTGCCGTAAACAGAGTATCTACTGAGGGATGCAACATCACACCTTGAATAGGAAGTGAAGAGAGTTCTTGTAACTGGTTTAGTACGGATAGCGGTTGGGGTGAAAACTTGCAGCATACCAAAATCAGGGCAAAGTGACCTTGGGACATAACAATCGCTCTGGCAAGCTTTCTCAGAGATTGTCCGTTATTGGTGTTGAAAGCTTGTGCTTCTATATCAGTCATAGGAAAATGCTGACAGTTTGTCCTAATTTGAAGGCTTGGATTTTATCTAAATTTTCCGGTGGCATTCTTTTTACTTTTAAATAAAAAAATAATCCCACTTCCTAATTTCTAATAAATCTTAGGGGATGGATGAATGAGTATGAACCGATAGAGAACCACAGGGTGTGGGTCTCCTAATCCGTTCAATTGTAATAAAACTTAAAACTTCCATCCAGTTCAGATTCCCTGGGCTAGGGTGGAAGTCTCTAGTGCCCCATGGCAGGCTAACTAGCTCAATCTCCCCTGCACCTTTCCACCCCCTCCTCTCCCGCCTTGTTGCCCTGAACCGTTCTACTCATCTAACGCCCAGTTTTGTTAACCTAGCCGATGGAGATGGGTTCAGCCGTAATGGGATCTTTATCCTAAAAGCGCCTGGGGCAATCATGAGCATAAGGGGAGAGCAGCTAAGATTCCTGACCTGAAGACAGTATTACTCACAAGATACACTTTAAATGTGAAATTTTTGGGTAAGTCTGGAGAGTACCCCAGTCGAAAAATGTTGCAAAACTTAAAATATTGTGCCAATTCACCATGTCACCCACCAAGAACGCAGAAATGTTTGTAGCAAAAAATACAAAAATCTCCCGATCAACATTCCGAATCAGTCAGAGTTTCAAAATTCAAAACGATTCCCTCATTCCTCATCCGATAGCCTTGGGCGACAAGTATCTTTGGCAACCTTTACCTAGCCCAGCCCGTCATTCCTGATCAGTAAGGGGTGCAGCCTCTCAATAGTGATATCTCTAGACTTGCTACTTTATGAAACAATTTGTCAAAACTTTATTTACAGCCTTTGCCAATGGGCTAATTGCGTTTAGCCGTGCTTTTGGGCATCAGGCTTGGTTAATATTTCTATTTATATTTGGCTTGTGCTTAGCCTTATGGCTGCCCACCCTAGCTTATGCTCAAACGCGGCTGAGTGATATCCAAGGAAATTGGGCGCAATCGTGCATTGAAAAGCTAGCACAGCAGCAGATCATTCGCGGTTACCCAGATGGTCATTTTAAACCCGATTCCCCCGTCACCCGGGCTGAATTTGCCGCCATGCTGGGTCAAGCATTTCCGGATGCGCCAGAGATACGCACGGGCGGAAAATTTGCCGATGTGCCAACTCAACACTGGGCAAGTCAGGCGATTCACCAAGCCTATCAAACTGGGTTTTTAGCGGGCTATCCGGGCGGACTATTCCAACCCAATCAACCGATCCCCCGTGTGCAAGCCTTAGTATCCTTAGCCAGTGGATTAAAATATGTTCCCCAGCAACCTGCTATTGAAACCTTGACATCAGCATTTGAGGATGCTAAAGCGATTCCCAATTATTCCCAAGGCGCGATCGCAGCCGCTGTAGAAAACCAGCTTGTGGTCAATTATCCCACCGTACAAACCTTCAAGCCGAACCAAAATGCCAGTCGGGCTGAAATTGCTGCTTTTTTGTGCCAAGCCACTCAAACCGCCGAGTTGATCCCCTCCCAGTACATTGCCAAAGTCGATCCTCAAGTCCCCAATTCGGCTCAAGCTGAGTTACGAGGGGTGTGGCTGACGAATATTGATAGCCAAGTCTTATTTTCTACTCAAGGCATTACCGACGCCATTCAACGCCTGGAGAAACTCAACTTCAACACCGTCTATCCTACCGTTTGGAATTGGGGTTATACCCTCTACCCTAGTCAAGTTGCCCAACGGGAAATTGGGCGGGCGGTAAGGCTTGTGACTCCCCTAGATCAATCCCCTGATCCCGATAGGGGCACCCAGGAACGAGATATGCTCAAGGAAATCATCCAGCAAGCCCATCAAAAGAATATGAGGGTGATTCCCTGGTTTGAATTTGGTTTTATGGCACCGGCTGACTCGGAGTTAGCCAAACGTCATCCCGATTGGCTGACGCAAAATCGCCAAGGTGTGAAAATTTGGCAAGAAGGAAGTCACGATCGCGTCTGGCTCAATCCCTTTAATCCTCAAGTGCAGCAGTTTATCCAGGATTTAGTGGTCGAGTTAGTCAACAACTATGACATCGATGGGATTCAATTCGATGATCACTTCGGCTTGCCCTCTGATTTTGGTTATGATCCCTTGACAATTAAGCTTTATCAACAAGAGCATCAAGGTCAATCCCCTCCCCGTGATCCCAAAAACCCAGAATGGGTGCGCTGGCGGGCGAACAAAATTACAAACTACTTAACCCAGCTTTTCCGAGTGATTAAAGCGCAAAAGTCGGATGTGATTATCTCCCTGTCTCCCAATCCTCAACCTTTCTCTTATGAATTCTATCTCGCCGATTGGTATACCTGGGAACGCCGGGGTTTAGTCGAAGAATTAATTGTACAGATTTATCGCGATGACTTTGATAGGTTTATTGCAGAACTCGAACAGCCGGAAGTGCAGGCGGCGCGACGTCATATTCCTGTAGGGATCGGTATTTTAGCGGGTTTAAAAAATAAGCCAATTTCTTTATCGCAAATTCAAAACCAAGTAGCCGCCGTGCGTCAACGGGGATTTGCTGGAGTGTCGTTTTTTTTCTACGAAACCCTGTGGAACAACGCCTCAGAACCATCACCACAGCGTCAGGCGGCGTTTCAGGCACTCTTTCCTATGCCTGCGCGATCCCCTGAGATTTCAGCGGATTGGGAAGTCTCTGATTAGATAGGGATTCACCCTGGGGAAGTTTTAAGTTTTGAGTGTTGATCCTTTGCTTCGCTAGTCTGGCATGGTTTTTCGGGGGGGGTTTATGTGATGCAAGTGCCAGCTATTGATGGCAACGTTTATTCAAAACCCGCCCTGACAAATGACGAATGACAAATGACAACCCTAACCCGTTCAATCGTGCTAACCTACTTAGTTATTGGGATCAAGGTTACTGCGTTCTAATTTAACCACGGAACCGGAAGCATCCGTGCGATAGATCCAGCGGCGTTGTCCGTTGGCAACAGCCACTTGCCATCCAGATACAGGCATTGGCTTACAAGAGGCTTTTTCCTCAGCCAATCCTAGACAATTATCAGACCAGGTATGGGGTTGCACATCCACTAGGTCGAGTTTAGAAGAAGGCACTCGCGTATGCTGCGAGGCATGTTGCAAAACGATATGACCAATCGCCGCAGATAACTGAGAATTTGCCTGAGTAGACTGATTGATCATTCCTTTATTATTGGGTGATAGATAATCCGCACTAAAGGACAAAATCAGAGTAAAGGCAATGGCTTGCAGAACTAGACGGGGTTGGATGGCACTGTTTTGAAGGGTTTGTTTTTCTGAGTTAGTTGCTTTAATCGTTTTCATAACAAATCTCGCATAAGGGGGCTTGAGTCGGATAGCGTACCAATCGGTAGATCACAGCACCCCAATGCCGAATTTATCCGGAATTTAGCAGCTTATTCCGATTGCAGCATTTTTAAATCGATTGCGATAAAATGGTTAACTCAAATAAAGTAGGAAAGATGTTGTTTGATTGGACGCTACCCAAAGGCAACATCTACAGAATCAAGTTAAACGTTGTTCTGTTGGCTTAACTCAATCCTGATTGTCAGTCTAGTCACTCAGCTTTACAGATACTTGGCTTTCCTACAACTTTAAACAGGGTGAGCTGCTAGGGTATAAGGGTTAACACAAGACCCAATCTATCCTCTTGAGTAAGAGGATCTGTGGTTGAGCGAGTTATTACCACGCCCTATAAAGGCTTAAAGGTCATCCCTCAAGCCGGCGCTGTACCGCTTGTATCGGTCAGCGTGGGGTCGGTGACTCTGGCTGTGTTTACCCTTAGCTGTTCTTTGTATATATTATTTTAACTGATAAAACAATAAATTTCTAGCCGCCAAAGACCCGGATGCTTATAAACTAAGCGTTACAAACACTACCCTCGCGATCGCGCCCGGAGCTAATTTCTCTGACAACCTTTGGCTTTTCCCAGAGGAGCTAATGCCCGATGCTCACCTTCAGCCTTACTGATGCCGACTCCTGCCCTGCTCACGCAACAGATAAGGAACCGGGTAAGTGCTAGACATTAAACAAGTCTAATAGATAAGAATAAATTATGAGTACAACGGACGATGAACGGCAATACGCACCTGCCACCCAACGCAACCGCGAACCGATTTTGGAGATTCTACGGCGCGTGCTGCCTGCAAAAGGTACAGTTTTAGAAGTTGGTAGTGGTACAGGGGAACATGCCATTTTCCTTGCCCCACGTCTAAAGCCACGTCAATGGTTACCTTCTGATCCCAATCCTCAGATGCGTGCCAGTATTGCAGCATGGTCTGCTGGCGAAGCTGCTGATAATCTTTACCCACCCCTAGATATTGACGTGCACACACCAGTTTGGTCTGTGGAGAAGGATGCGCCTGTGGATTGGGAAACCTCACCATTAAATGCAATAGTCAGTATTAACCTGATTCACATCGCCCCCTGGTCAGCTTGCTTGGGACTGATAGCCGGGGCGAGTCGCCTGCTTCCTCCAAGGGGCATTCTCTATTTATACGGCCCGTTCAAGCGCAATGGACAGCATACTGCTGCTAGCAATGCTGCTTTTGATGCCTCGTTGCAGGCGTCCAACCCCGACTGGGGCGTGCGTGACCTTGAGCATGTTGTGGCAATAGCCCAAGATCAACATCTAGTCTTGCACCAAATCTACCCGATGCCTGCGAACAATCTTTCAGTAGTTTTTCATCATTCTTGAGCGGTTTGCGTCGCTTTCTCCAAAATATTGGTGCGAATACATCCGCTATGCCAAGTCCAGTTCGGTTGAGAGTCTAGGGGATTGTATTGCGCCCAAATCTTGCCACTATGGGTTTGATAAAAGTCTACAATTTCTGCTGTCGCTTCACCGCCCCAAGGTGCTTTTACCGTAATCTGGTCGCCTTTTTGAAACAGTTCGCCTGCTTTGTTTGTCGCTTCTGTAACCGGAGGGGGTGGCGGTTGCTTTTCAATTAATTTGGCGGGGATAGGTTTGGGTTTAATGACTATATAGGGTCTTTTTTCTGCCGCCGGAGGGCTGGCTGGGGCAGAACTCTGGGTTAACTCGGGTTTTTTTTCTGCCTCTGGAGGGCTGGCTGGGGCAGAACTCTGGGTTGACTCGGGTTTTTTTTCTACCTCTGGAGGACGGGCTAGGTCAGAACTGTCGGTTGACTCCTCAGTGGGAGGAGGATTAACCTCAGTGGTGTTTTGGGTTGATTCCTCAATTGTTTCTGTGGATTCGGATGTCTCTGACGTTTCAGGAACATTCGGCGTCAGAGATTCGATATTGGTTTTTTTGCGGCTGGATTTTTTTTTGCGAGCCATAGCAGTCTGGTAGTTGTCAGCTTATTAGAACCTGAATTTTCCTGTCGGTGGGGTGGGGGGTATTACCCCTCATCCCATCCTGAACGAGTTGGGTTATGTTTTATATCTGGGGTGCATCTACATTTACCCCATAATACTCAGAGATTCAGGAAATTCTATATATTGTCCTCTCGCTTTCCCACATAGGAAGTCGTGGGAAGCAGAATGAGAGTTATGTTCACTCCAAAACCTCCACAATACCCGATTGTCCATCAATCCTTACCCGTTGACCATTGCGGAACATCTGAGTCGCGTTATGAATATCCATTACCGCTGGAATTCCATATTCCCGCGCCACGATCGCGCCGTGAGATAGCCGCCCTCCCACCTCAGCAATTAAACCGCCTGCACGCGCTAATAAGGGTGCCCAACCCGAATCAGTATAGGGGACAACCAGAATCGTTTGGCGGTCAATTTCTGGAACTGATTGTAAGTTATCTAAAACTCGAACCCAACCTTCCACTTGTCCTGCGCTTGCACCAATTCCCACAAGACGCTGTTGAGCGGGTTCGGATTGGGTTTGCATCAGCAAGGAAACCGCCGGAGGATTGCCATAGAATAGGGGAGGTACACTGACTAATTGACGATGCTCGTCTAAGAGCGATCGCCGATAGTTAATCAATCGTGGAAGTTCCTCTCGCAAAACCCCATCTGTTTCAGCCATTAGACGCTGAATTTCCGCAAATTCTAAGAAGAAAATATCCCCAGCCTCAGATAGTAAACCTGATTTTAACCAATGCTTTTCCAGTTCCACAAAACTCCAACGCAATTGGGCTAAAAATTGCGAATATACTTCAGTCACTTGCCCTTTTAGATTCAAACGCGCCTGTACCACTTCTGCTTTCCATCGCTGACGCTTGGGGGGTTTAGTCGCCGGGGGAGGATCGCATAAAAACTGGGCAAAGAGTTGCCGTATCGGTCGCGGGTCTTCTTTCCAAGTGGGAACGGCAATATCTGTGGCGACATCGCTGAGATAGCCATATTGTGTCAGAAATTGATCGAATTGTTCCAACACACTTTGAGCATCGGGAATTTCTGACAAGGATGTAAATACAGAAGCGCGATTGTCACAATTAATTTGTTTGGGACTTAGTAAATGGCGCGTATCATGGGCTAATTGGGCTAGCGATCGCAAGCTGGCAATTTCTGGAGTTTGGCTATTATCTAATTCTTTATCCTTTACCTTGAGCAAAGCCTGCCGCAGAGACAGACTTAAAGGAGCGAGAATACTATAATAAGTTGCTCGTTGTAATTCCGATAAAATCTGGTTCACTCGTTCCAGAATTTCGGCGTCTGATAATTCAGAAACTGGTTGTTCTTGCAGTTGACTCAAAGCCGGCGCAAAATGGTGTTGATAATCTTGCTCAAAATCCTTATCTAAATTCCATTCTCGACCTAATAGACGAAATAATCCGGGGAGGTTCCGCAGCGTGCATTTCAGGGGCGGTTTAGAAAATTTAGCCCCCCGCGTCAGAAATTCCAAACTTTCTGGCGGTAAACCCATGCGCCGGAAAATATCGCCTAACAATGTAGCATTAAAATAGGCGCGAGCATAATGCAGTGTAGCGGTTTGATTAAACTCCAATCCCTGCGCCCGTTCTTTTAACACGATTGTAAAGATTTCCCCCCAAACGCCACAGGTGAGGGGACGGTTAATTGACCAGGTAAGGGGTCGAATCAGTCCGGGAATTACCTCCGCCGCAATCTTGCGCGTCCAGATGGGTTGTAGATTGGTAATCGGTCGCGCTTGCAGTAGCCATAATTGCTGACCATCATAGGTCCATTCAATATCTTGGGGAATCCCATGGTAGCGGTCTTCCAATTCCCGCGCCAAAATAGCCACCTCTTGGACTAACGCCGAGGGTACATCCCCTTGTCCTTCAACTTGTGCGGTTTCTCCGCTTCCAGACGCCCCATGGCGCGTCTCTACATTGCTTCCTGACTCCTCCTGGGGGGCGGGTTTAGTTGAGTTATCGGTTTTTTCCTGAATGTTATCGGTCAAACCCGCCCCGACAAGCCCAGATTCCGGGAAAGATACTCGATATTGTTCTGGGGTGACTTGACCCGATACAATTCGGGTGGCATCTCCGGGTAATCCTTCGATGACTACGGTGTCTTGTTTTTGCTGGATGGGGTCACGACTAAATGCGACACCGGAAAACACCCCTTGAATTTGTTTTTGAATTAAGACAGCCATAGCCGTGTCTGGCAAATCCCGGCTACGGCGATACCCTCTGGCGGCGGGGTTATGATAAGAGGCTAAGACTTGGGTAATCGCTTCCTGTAAAGCTGGACGGCTGGTTACCTGTAAAACTGTTTGATATTGTCCGGCGGCTGACGAGAGTGCTGCATCTTCCCCAATAGCAGAGGAACGGACAACCAGAGGTTCTGATTCCGATACTGGGAGATATTTGACCAAGGGTTCCATATCATCCCCTGGTGGTAAGACCCATCCCTTTGGCACAGCGTAACCCCAACGTTTAAGCTGGGATAAGGTAGCTGCTTTGGCTCCAACCTTTTGCGGATCAAGCTCGCGCTCAAGAGGAATAATAGCTTTATCGCCTCGGAAAAAATGAAACACGGATTGAGATTCTGATTTAGCTTGTTCGGTGGGAAGGTCTAAGTCATCGGGAATTTTCTGATAAATCCAACCGATAATCAGACCCAGCGCGATCGCACTGACAATTCTAGCGAAATCATCTGGGTGCAACAGCGCCAGAATTAGGGGAAATAGAACTAAAACACCGATACGTCCCGTCGTGCGATCGCGGATAATCGTAAAGCCTATACCCCCAATTAAAAATACCAATAACGCCACTCGCCACTCATGCACCACAAATCCCCAGACCACATTTGTGGTTCCAGCACCTTTGCCCATCCAGTAGCGCCCCATAACTAGCATAATCAGGGCAATAATTTCCCAGGTGGGTTCCCTAGGAAAGAAATAACGCGCCAGCAAAACAGCCGCAATTCCCTTCAAGGCTTCTGATAATACGGCTAAGATACCCACCCAACGTCCACCGTGGTAGAACGCGGCGGAGACAGATACATTACCCGTACCGACTTGAGAGAGTTGGCGTCTTGTGAGTAAGTAGGTAATCCAGGAAATCAGGGGAAGTCCACCCAGTAGGGGACAGAGGATAAAGATAAGTAAAGCACCCCAAACCTGTGTTAGCGTCATGGGACATTTTTTACTGAGATTTCCTTGATCCTACAAGGGAGATGGGGAAGCTGGTGGAGATGAGGGAGATGAGGGAACCCTCTAGAGACGTGCCATGGCGCGTCTGTAGAGTTGTCGGGGCGGGTTTTACTATTACCATTTGATTTTCACCCGGATGTTACTCGCGCCCGCCCCAACGGAGTCCAATGATTTTTCTACAAATGACAAATGACAAACATCTAAGGACGAGGATACTTAGACGCAGGTTCAAAGTAGCGTACTGGCTCACCCTTCAACGCCTGACTCATAAAGTCGCGCCATATTGGTGCAGCAAATCCACCCCCTGTCGCCCCACCCCCTAACGGTCTGTAGTTATCATTGCCAATCCAAACCGCCGTGGATAATTGTGGCACATATCCGACGAACCAGACATCTCGTTCTGAACTCGTTGTTCCCGTCTTCCCAGCCGCTGGGCGTCCAATTTGAGCAGCGGTTCCGGTTCCTCCTTCAATCACGCCTTGGAGGACAGCATTCAGCGAAGCTGATGCCCATGGATCAAGAACAAGGCGAGGTTTCGGGGTATTGTCTAATAACACATTGCCCATACTATCAGTCACCCGGACAATGATTGTCGGATCAGAATGCCAACCTGTATTGGCAAAGGTAGCGTAAGCCCCTGCCATTTCCAAGGGCGTCATCCCAATCGCACCGAGGGGTAAAGAGGTGACAGGTTCCATGGGGCTTTTAATCCCCAAGGTGCGGCACACTTCAATCACTTTATCTAACCCGACGGCTCTACCAAGCTTAACTGCTGGAACATTTCGCGACTGAACCAGCGCAGTACGAATACTCATCGCTCCGCCGTAACCACCGCCATAGTTTCTGGGCGAATACCACCCACTCCCATCCCGGTAGCTGACTGGGGTATCCATAACCGTGGAATAGGGGGTATATTTGCCAGTGGCAAAGGCAGTGTAGTAAACAAAGGGTTTAAACGCTGATCCCGGTTGGCGTCGGGATTGAATAGCTCGGTTGAACTGACTCTTTTCGTAACCGATACCCCCCACCAAAGCTTTGACATAATGGGTGCGCGGATCAACAGCGGCTAGTGCGACTTGATCAGCATATAACCCCCGGCGGCGCAAGTTCTGGTGAGCGCGAGCGATGGTGTTTTCCGCCATGCGCTGGAAATTGTAATCTACCGTGGTTTGGACGCGCATCCCCCCTTTGAGAACCGCATCTCGACCAAATCGCTCATTCAACTCCGCCACGACAGCTTCTGTGATGTAGGGAAGCTGGCTGGTTTGCCAGGAGGTTAACTTGCCCAAACGCAAGGGTTGAGCTAAAGCATCTTTTTTCTCTTGAACCGTGATCCATCCCAGTTCCCGCATTCTCTCCAGCACGATTGCTTGCCGTTGTTTGGCTAAGGGATAGTTGGCAAAGGGGCTATATTCTTCGGGAGACTGAATCAATCCAGCGAGCATGGCTGATTCTGCCAAGGTTAAGTCAGTGGCTGGCTTGGCGAAGTAACTCTCAGATGCCGTTTGGATGCCATAATTGTTATGACCCCAATAGATCTGATTCAGATACATTTCCAGTATCTGGTCTTTGGTGAAGATTTGCTCCAGCCGGATTGCCATGACTGCCTCGGCAATTTTACGAGAGAACTTTCTCTCCCGAGACAGAAACAAGTTTTTCACCAACTGCATGGTCAAGGTAGAGCCGCCTTCTACTACAGCCCCCTTCTCCCAGTTGGCTAAAAAGGCTCGACCCACACTGTTGGGGTTAACGCCATGGTGAATATAGAAGTGACTATCTTCCATGGCAATAACCGCTCGCTTGAGATCGGGGTTAATGTTTTCTAACTTAACCACCTCTCGATTCGCTTCACCATGCAGGCTAGCCAGGTGCTTCCCCTTAATATCGTAGACGTAGGTCGTTTCGGTGGGAACATAGCCCCTGAGAACTCTCACATCGGGAAGATTGCGGAAGCTTGTCGCCAAGCCAACCAGCCCACCAGCCACAACCGAGCTAGTTAGCATTGTAATGCCGAGAATGGTTCCGCCTGTTACCTGAGTGACTCCTTGCACGAATCGGAAAGCCGGTGGCAATCCCTTTTTACTATCTCTTTGTTGTTTTTGTTGGATGGTACTAGACGACACAGTGATTTCACTTCCTCACTCAAGAAAAAAATACTGGATGGCTGTGTGGGAGGCAACCTTAGGGGGGATACGTTCTATACCTTCTATAGATGATTACAGAAATTTATGGCAAAGTCAGGATTAGCGATCGATTCGGTTTTGGCGATTCTTGTCCCCTGTGGACGTTGCTCCCAGCGTTGAATCAGTGGACGGTGTTCTCCCTTAGATCTTTCTTAATGTTAAGCCTGAGATAATCGTTCATGATCAAAAACCGAAATATTTTGGCTTTTGGCTGAAAAAATGGTAACATTACTTTTCTGGATTGGCATAAACAACGGTAAATCTTAAGCATCTGCTACTCTCGTGTACATTAACTAATCGGGCAAGAAGTCTCCAGCCATAATCGATGATTGGGAGGCGAGATGAATTGCCAATGGTAGAAAACTTGTTTCCCTATCCCTAATGAGCCGTTCACTCCTTAAAGATTTCCCAGACGAATGTCAAACTCTTTAAACACAATGTCTCAGTCATTATCTTGGTTATACCGAGGTGTTAGTGACATTTTTCCCAACCAACCAGATTCTCAAGACCCGAATGAGAACCTAGATCAACGGATTCTCAAAACTGAGCGTCCCTTGCGGGTCAAGTTGGGAATTGACCCGACTGGGACAGATATCCACTTGGGTCATAGTATTCCCGTGCGGAAATTGCGGGCGTTTCAAGATGCGGGTCATACGGCTGTCCTAATTATTGGCGATTTTACCGCAAGAATCGGTGATCCAAGTGGCAAATCTGATGTCCGGAAGCAGCTTTCTGAAGCACAGGTGCAGCAAAATGCCCAAACCTACTTGGATCAGGTGCGTCCGATTTTGGATTTTGAAACACCGGGACGCTTGGAGATTCGCTATAACTCGGAATGGCTGAGTAAGCTGGATTTGGCGGAGATTCTCGATTTGTTAGCTACGATGACGGTGGGGCAGATGCTCGCTAAGGAGGGGTTTGCGGAACGATTTAAACAGGAAAATCCGATTTACCTGCATGAGTTTCTCTATCCCTTAATGCAAGGGTATGATTCTGTGGCAGTTAAGGCGGATGTGGAGTTAGGGGGAACGGATCAAAAATTTAATATTGCTGTAGGGCGAGACTTGCAGCGGCATTTTGGTCAAACTCCCCAGTTTGGATTACTCCTGCCGATTTTAATTGGTACAGATGGCGTGCTGAAGATGTCTAAGTCGCTGAATAATTATGTGGGGTTGCAGGAGGCGGCTCAACCCATGTATCAAAAGCTGGAAGGGACTAAGGATAATCTGTTAGAGAACTATTTTGAGCTACTCACCGATTTACCCTTAGAGGAACTCCCGACAAATCCCCGCGATCGCCAACAACTCTTGGCTTGGACAATTGTCGCCCAATATCACGGTAAAAAGGAGGCAGATGAGGCTGCAGGCGGGGGGGCTATCCCAGAGTTTTCCCTCTCCCAAGTCGAGTTTCCGGTTAAGTTGTTCTATATCCTCAATGCTAGTGAGTTGTGCAGCAGTAGTGGCGAAGGGCGGCGACAGATCAAAGGCGGAGGCGTGAAGCTAGCAGGCGATCGCATTACAGATATAGACTGCACCTTTGATTCCCCAGAGGCGTTAGAGGGTAAGGTTTTACAGGTGGGGAAAAAGAAATCAGTGCGGTTGGTTTCCTAAGCTACAAAAAGGCAGAGGGCAGATTGCAGAGGGAAAAACTCTAAGGATGCCAGCGCAAAAGCTTCCCCAAGGGCGGGTGCGAGTCAAGTTTCACCGAAAGTCGCATAAGTTATCTGTAAAACCCGCCCCTACACCCACGCTCCCTGCCTCCGCTACTAACTGGATTTAGCGTAAATTTACAAATTTGTCAATAAAATCAGTGGGGCAAGTGGTATTATAAAGATAATCAGACTGTGTGTTCTATAGGAGGATGACCTAGGACAATAATTTTACCGACATTTTCCGACATTGTTTGACATTTGTCGGAAGCGCTCGCTCTTTGTTGCCAAAATAAATTAAAATGATTTGAGTTCAAGTCAACAGAATTGGGTTGCCTGTTGACGAGCCTACCTACCATGTATGCCATCAAGCTGGAACTAAAACTCAATAACACTGAACAAACCTTGATGGCGCAACACGCCGGCTTTTCCCGGTTTGTCTATAACTATGGACTGGCGCTCTACCAGCAGGTGATAGATATCAAAGGAGGTGTGAACAAGAAGATTTCGGCAATCCGTAAAGTGCTAACCAACTTCACCAAGAAAAAGCCTTCGTTCGCTTGGATGAATCAGCTCTCTTCTCGTGTTTATCAAAACGCATTGATTGGCCTGAAAAACGCATTGACTCGTTTTTTTAAAGGGTTGGGAGAGTTCCCCAAATTCAAGCGCAAAAAAGACAAAGCGTCATTCACCGTTGATTCATCGAATGGACAGGTAACGGTGTGGTCAGGAAAGAGGATAAAAATCCCGACCCTAGGGACGTTTAGGTTAGCTGAACCCGTACCCTTTACCTGTGCGACGCAGACATTTACTCTATCTCGTGTTGCATCTAAATGGTATGTGTCCTTTGTTATCCGGGCTAATAAACTGCCTGTTGGCTCAATGGCTGTAGAGAAAGTTGGTATCGACCTGGGAGTGAAAACCTTTGCCACATTCAGCGATGGAACAACAGTAGAATCGCCCTCATCGATAAAGCAAGCGAAAATCAAGCTAGCTAAAATACAGTGGCGTAACCGCCATAAACAACTGGGAAATAGAAAACAGGGAATACCCGCGTCAAATAACGCCAAGAAGTTCTACAAACGAGTTGCCCGACTCCATAACCGAATTACCAATATTAGACGTGATTTCCTACAGAAGTTAACCACTTCTATCAGTCGAAACTATCATCACATTCGGATAGAAGATTTAAATGTGTCCGGGATGATGGCTAATTCAAAGTTAGCTGATGCGATTGGCAATTTAGGCTTTTATGAATTTCGGCGTCAACTCACCTACAAACAATCGATGTTTGGCACAGTAGTGGAATTGGTAGACCGATGGTTCCCTTCATCGAAGATGTGTTCAGACTGTGGACACATACAACCGATGAAATTGAGCGATAGGGTATTTCGCTGTCAAGAGTGTGGTGCTGTTAAATGTCGTGATTTCAACGCAGCAATTAATCTAGAAAACGCACCCCCTTCTAAAGTACGGGCGGCTGGGCCCGGAACTTAACGACTGTGGACAGGACGCTGCCGACAGCCCTGGTTGAAGCAGTAAGTAAACATCAATGTCCGATTATGTCGGACATTGTATTAGTTTTATATAGCAGGTTCGCTCATGTCACCATTATTGCCGCTCATACTGCTATGGGTTTTTCTGGGAATGGCTTTTTTATCGAGCATCCATGCAGAAGGCAGAGCTATTACTTAGAGCTTATCAAAAGCACTTGAAAAGATATATGGCGTTCTCATCAGGATGAGGGACTTACAGCCAATTTAGTGGTTGACCAAGTACAGTCTATCTCAGCAAGATCCCCGACTTCGTAGGAGTTGTCGGGGATCTTGTTACCTGATTTACAGATCACAGTGCTGTATGTGTGGGCGCAAGGCTTGCGCCCCTACCGCGCCCCTATTGTTTTGTTTACATAAATTAATTTTTCTTTGCTTGCCAATATTTGGAAAGATACAAAAAGATCCAGACAGTGACTTTGAATTTCCTGTCGGCAGCTTAGTTGGTACTCCCGATGATGGCAAGACCTATTGGGCGATCGCAAACCATTTAGAAATCATGGTTATAGGTACAGGGAAGCTCTCTTTGCTGATCTGGGGCGGTGATAAAAGTACAGATCAGAGCGCTGTGACCGTACAAGTCGATGTAGAAAAGGAAAAAGCCCAAGCACTAGTGCAAGAAGCTGAAGAAATTAATAACGATCTATTTAAAGATCGGTTTCATTTCCAAGTTCATGCCTACGCCAACTCCTTCTACCTATTTAATGCGAACCACAAGATTCCAGAACCGCTGTTAGATACAGGAATGACCTTAACACAAGGAGACTTGTTGATTGTTGATGTATCTCCCCGCGATTTCTGGAACTTAGGTGGAGGTGGATGGATACGGAATGCTAACGGTACGCAAGCAAACGGAAATATGACAAACGAGAGTACGCAAAAGAATTATAACTTTATATTAGCTAGTCTACTTGGGACTCTAGACGGAGGTAAGACCTTTTTTCCAGTCGGAACTCATTTAGAAATGACTGTTCTCAATGGTGGAACACTCTCTTTTTCCTGCTGGGATATTGATTATGCAAATAACGCCGGTTCAGTGAAAGCTTGTGTTAAAGTGATTCGCAATGGCAAGATTCTCACTCATCTAGATATCAAAACCATTACCGGAACTGGAAGTGACGGCAGTTCTGAGACAGGTACAGGAACATCTACCGGAACTACCGATTACTCAAATTTAGACTGTTCGGCAAATCTGCCCAAGTTAAGCACACAGTTAAAGTCTGACCTCAGTGCGGCTAAGTAAGAAAGCAATGAGTCACAGTAATTAAGCAACTGAGCGTTCTTTGTCATTGAAAATTTATCAATTAATTGTATTTACAAACAAAACCGCAAAAGGACTTAGAACAATTTAATGTTCCTGTAGAAGTTGGTAATTATATTTTTTCAGACCGATGGCAGTTTGATGTTGATGCCAAAGCCAACTCTATATCCCGAACAGATGTACCTATTCTTGTAAAGACAGGTCTTTGTTTACAACCAGGAGACTTAATCACCGTTGATGTACATCCTCTGGATTTTTGGTCTTTAGGGGTTGGAGATTCAAATCTTAACTTTACGACTAATGGGAGAAGATCAAATGGAACTCCAGAAGATTTCTTACGTGAAGACCCAAAAAATGAGAAAACAGTACCTCCCAAAGCTTACTTTAAAACGACGGCAGCAAATCCTGACAAGGAACCTCATGTTAAAGCCTTATCAGCAGATACCTTTGGTTTTGAAGATGTGTACGGCGGCGGGGATCAAGACTTTGATGATATGAAAGTCACCCTAAAAGTTATCTCCGTTGAAGACATCAACCCAGAATCGAGCAGTTCAACAGATAGTCAAAAAACGCTCACAGAGAATGACTGTCCACTGTATCCCCTCTGTAAATTGTCTCAATTAAGTAATGCTTGAGTCTCAGTAGCAGCTAGCGCACTTTCACTCAAGAACACCCACAAGGGTTAACGCCATCCTCCTGATCACGCCATCTAAGGTAACACTCTGGAGTGTTACCTTAGTGGGAACGAACAAAATACAGCTCGTTTTGCTATACTAAGAAGAGAACGAACGTCCGAGGAAGTCGGATTCCTGTAAAGCGGTGCCTCGGAACTGAGTATCGTTCCTCAATAGTTTCGTACAAAACAGGCTATATGCCTGTGGGTCGGGAGAAGTCTTTCCCCTTTTGGGGAGAAAGACACTTCACGCATATCAATACAAAAAAAGGGGAAAGAAATTTCTTTCCCCTTAAACTATCTAGGGCTTGCTGCACAACGGCAAAACCCTTATCTATACAAGGCTTTGAGTAGCATGGACATTGGATCATCTTCAAGGAAATAGGGTAAAACCCTTTCATACCCTTGCACCGCTATCAGGGAAAATGTACGATGGCTCCCCCTGCTCCCCCTGCTCCCCCTGCTCCCTACCCCTCCACAAGACTTATTCAGCAAACTCTATCTATGGGTTTGAGAACAATTGACATCCTCCCCCGGCTAAAGAGCGCGGGGGATTCCTCACCACGCCACCTTTTTAGGGGTGGTCGCTGATTGG
>NZ_JBKHUP010000136.1:0-17933 GCF_046565525.1 Coleofasciculus sp.
TGATAACTTTTCAACAAAACCCGCTCTGACTCAAAATGGAGGTGTGTTTTAGGCGATCGCTCTTTTGATCAGGGATTGGCGCTAACCGGGAGGGAGAGGGCGATCGCACTTGGGAGACTATCACCTTTAATTCGGGTGTAGGGGCGACCCGCACCGCATCAATTAACAACGGTGTCCGCTTAATTTGATCGGGTCGCCCTTTATTCAATTGGCGGTGTCAAACGGTGGTTGTTTACTGTTATATGATTTCCTGGATAGGCTTCCATCGCACTTTGGTGGGGAATCGCTTTTATTCCTGGTGAGATGGTGTATCTGGGAAAAGGGGAAGGCGCGATCGCACGCTGGGAATAGAGGGGATGCGATCGCGTGGAAGTCCAGGTATTTGTAGGGGCGGGTTTAGCCGTTTAATTTTGATGTTTGTGATAACTTTTCAACAAAACCCGCCCTGACTCAAAATGGAGGTGTGTTTTAGGCGATCGCTCTTTTGATCAGCGATTGGCGCTAACCGGGAGGGAGAGGGCGATCGCACCTGGGAGACTATCACCTTTGATTCGGGTGTAGGGGCGACCCGCTTGCATTAATTAACAACGGTGTCCGCTTAATTTGATCGGGTCGCCCTTTATTCAATTGGCGGTGTCAAACGGTGTTTTTTGAGCGGTTATATGCTTTCCTGGATAGGCTTCCATCGCACCTTGGTGGGGAACGCTTCTATTCCTGGTGAGATGGTGTATCTGGGGAAAGGGGAGGCGCGATCTGCTGTAGGCTCTACTCGCTTCGCGATCGCACGCTGGGAATAGAGGGGATGCGATCGCGTGGGAGTCCAGGTATTTGTAGGGGCGGGTTTAGCCTTTTAACTTTGATGTTTGTGATAACTTTTCAACAAAACCCGCCCTGACTCAAAATGGAGGTGTGTTTTAGGCGATCGCGCTTTTGATCAGGGATTAGCGCAAACCAGGAGGAAGAGGGCGATCGCACGCTGGGAGACTATCACCTTTGATTCGGGTGTAGGGGCGACCTGCTTGCATTAATTAACAACGGTGTCCGCTTAATTTGATCGGGTCGCCCTTTATTCAATTGGCGGTGTCAAACGGTGTTTTTTGAGCGGTTATATGATTTCCTGGATAGGCTTCCATCGCACTTTGGTGGGGAATCGCTTCTATTCCTGGTGAGATGGTGTATCTGGGGAAAGAGGGAAGGCGCGATCGCGTCTAACGAAAGAGAAGCGATCGCTCCCTAGAACTTCTCAAGGGCGATCACTCGTCTACATCTCAACCGATTTTACTACGGTGGACTTGGCTGAGAACCCCCAGAAACCGGGTTTCTTTTCCTGGGGGGCGGAGGGGCGATCGCCTGCACTCTAAAAAAGACAAGCGATCGCACTTTTACCAAAGACTCAAAAATTATCTATCAAACCTCAAAAAGCTACTACATTGAAATGGGACTTAGATCAATTTAATTTTCAGGGTTATTTTGAGAATGCTTAGAGGAACAAGACTTTTGAGTTTTGAACAAAAACAGTCCTACTAATCCTAAGCCAAGTAATGTTGCAGGTTCTGGAACCTTTTTTGCAACGAACGAATCAGGTTCAGTAGGTTCCAGAAAAATTTCCGTGTCAGAGCCTACACTTCGTCGTCGTCGGAATCCTTCATCAGTTATAGTGGCAGTGCTGGTAAATGTTATGTATGAGTTTGCACTCATATTGCCTACTCCATTCACAGAAGCCAATCCATAAACAAACGCTCCTAAATAAAAATTCCCATTGAAATTAGACCAGTTTGAATCTGGAGACTGAAAATTCCTGTAGTCTGAACTTGATCCAAGGAAGTAGCGGTGAGACTGAACACCAGTCCACTTATCAGAATACCAATCATAAACATAGCTGTAAGCATTAGCTTTTCCGGAACCAGTAACACTTGCACTTGATGAGACTATTGCTGAAAGATTTTGAGTTAGACTATAGCGTCTATTAGATTTTCCTCGAAAGTTAAACATATTGTAGAAAGACCTCCAACTGCGTACTCCAGCATCTCCAAAACCAAAAATAGATCCTTTACTAAAATTCAAGTTGCATTTGAATTTAACCGTTAGTGATGACTTTCCAAAGTTCCTTTCTTGCTGAGTAGTATTGCAAGAAGCATTAATCCCATTCGTTTGAGATAGACCATTTGCAATACCCACCGCATTATTGGTATTGGAGAGCAATGCACCGAGACCATAACGATCGTTGATTTCATCATCTGAATCATAAAATTCTTGATCGTAATCAAAGAAATCGTCCTCCTCATCATCATCAAAGTCATTGTAATCAATAAAGCTGCTTCCGGTTAGAGTGGTTCCTTGCACAGGTAATTGACTGGCTAGCGAGAAAACTAAACTGGTCAATAGACCTAATGTAATAGCTCCGGTTCTCGTGAAACCTGGCTTTGCAAAACGCAAAATAGGCAGGGACATAATATTTGAGTTCCTCAATTAATTTAAGTTCAACAAAAAAGCGTTCATCAACCGTCAGTCTAGACATCTATAGAGATAGATAGTCTTTCAATCTGCTACGACAACTTAATCAGCCATGCGTCATCACCTCCTTTATTTGCACTAGATAAACTTCCAGAAGTAGAACCTGTAATGTAGAGAGCGGTACTACCAACTGCAATACTGTTGGAAACATCCTCGCCGACTGTTCCTAACTGCTGAATCCATTGCAGAGCGCCATTGATATTGTATTTAGTAACCCAAATATCATCACCACCTGCATGGGTTTGACCTAATTTTCCTCGGGTTCGTCCGGTAATATAAACATTACCAAACCTGTCACTAGAAACAGCAGAAGTAGAGTCATATTGCGAGGTTCCTAGCTGTCGCTTCCAGTTTAAATTTCCGTTACTATCGTATTGAGCTACCCAAGCATCTGCATTGCCATAGTAAGTTCCACCCAACCCGGATTGATCGCCGTGAATAGCAGCCCATCTGAGTCGATGATCTCCCAATTCATTGAAATTACTAGCCAAAGGATCTCCCAGCTTGCTCCGGGTATGTCCGGCAATGTAAACATTACCATTGCTATCAATAGAAATTCCGTTGGACACATCTTCGGCTTGGGTTCCTAGTTGCTGCTTCCAGATCAAAGATCCTTGAGAGTTATACTTAGCAATCCAAGCATCTGCATCTCCTTGTTTTGTTCCTCCCAGCGCTCCCTTAGTCTGCCCAGTAATATAAACATAACCTTCAGAATCAACGGCGACTCCTCTTGCTTCATCCCGTTGAGGTGTGCCTAATTGTCGAACCCATTGCTGGTTTCCATTACCATCATATTTGGCAACCCAAGCATCCCCATCTCCTTGACTTGTTCCTGCCAAATTACCATGAGTTAAGCCTGTAAGGTAAAGACTACCATCATTGCCCAAGACTAACGAACCGTTGGAAATATCATAGTCTGCCGAATGTGTAGTCGATGAATCATCTAGTTTTTTACGCCAAATTAAATGACCATAAGGATCGTATTTAGCTATCCAGGCATCACGACTAGCAAGATTGCCATCAAATGAACCGTCAGTCCATCCAGCAACGTAGGTATTACTAGCAGTGTCAGTAACAATACTCTTGGCGGTATCGTATCCCGATGTACCTAGCTGTTGTTTCCAAAGTTCCGTACCATTATTATCATACTTGGCTAACCAAGCATCATAAGAATCTAGATTAGTTCCTGCTAAGTTTCCAGATGTACGACCTGCGATATAAACATTATCAAAACTGTCTAGAGTTACAGACTCAGAATAGTCATAACCAGATGTTCCTATCTGTCTCTGCCACTCAATTTTAGGAGTATCATTGTCAATGATATTGACAGTAGCTTCTTCATTTATGCCAATTGCATAGTCCTGGCTGGATCTGAGGAAGAAACGAACACGATCGGTAGGTTCGGCAAGATTATCGTCAACGGGAATAACATCAATGTTAACTGAAGATTCACCTGCGGGAATAATGACCGTTCCGTCTAAGTGATTACCAACCATTGTTGTCCCCGGAATAGGTTCATAATCTTCACCGGGGGTTGCCCTCAGCCACCATTCACGCTCCCAATAGTTAACTGTTAGAGGTTGACTGGTATCACCAGTGCGGGTAATGGTAAATTGACCGGGCTGACCGTATTCAGATGCATTGAGTTGAGAAGCAAAAATATTGACATTTGGTTTATCATCATTATCCCAAATGACCGTTTCTCGGCTACCCCATCCCGAAAGAATGTCATAGGTAGAGCTAGGATTAACCGTAAACATTGCAGTCTCTTCTCCTTCAACCTCATCATCATCAATTGGGATAAACATTGTGGAAGCATCGTAAGAGTCGGCTGCAATTTTGATAAAGCCTGGAAGGTACTCATAATCAACTCCATTGATGGCAGTACCAGTCATAGAATAATTCACAGTTAATTCTTCTCGGATATCTCCGAACCGCCGAAATAAGAAACGTCCCGTGTTTCCAGACTCAGAGGCATAATTTGTTCGATGCCAAGGTCCAGGTGTTGCAGCAGCCCATTCAGGATATACTTGCACCCTTGGCTTTTCATTATCAAAAATTTTGACAGTAGCACCACTACCAGAACCCACTTCATATCCATCACTTTTTGTTAGATTTAGGGTCACAGTTTCAGTCCACTCAACCTCTTGATCATCTATGGGAATAACCGGGATCTTTGCAAATGAACTTCCAGCAGGAATTGTAACTGTGCCAGATAAAAACTCGAAGTCCTCTCCATTAGTAGCTGAAGGTTGTGACCAGTGAATAGCCTTGCCAAATTCATAGTTAATAGTCAAAGGATTTTTAGTGTTGCCAGTTCGGGTTACAGTAAATTCTCCAGACTGTCCCCCCTCAGCAACATCAGGAACAGTAGCTTCAATACTGACAGTGGGTTGAGTACCATAAAGATTAAGCTGCCACGAGTCCCATAATCCTGTTGTCCCAGTTCTTCGATCTGTTACTTGTAGCCTCCATTCTCCTTGAGAAGATTCTCCCCAATGGCGGGTAGATGTAAAAACCCAGTGGTCATAGTTATCCCCTGTATCATTATGACGTTCAGCCAAGATTGATACAGTTCCGTCCGGAGAAATCAGTCGAACGTCTAAATCTCCTCGGCGAGCGTGCTGGGCATCAAACATTACTTCTAATGTTTCGACTGTTATATCTTCAGTGATATCGACCACTGAAACCCGACTTGTTCCGTTATTATCAGGAATAGCTGAATTAATGCTTATCAAGCCTGAACTAATCGCAACTTCGGTTCCTAGTGGCTGCCAAGATTTGGCTAAAGTAACTGCGGCTTCAGCATCAATCGATCCAAAGCCATACTTATGATTAACCCAATATCCACCACCATTTAATTTCCAGTCAGCATCACTTGGATCATTCCGTCTAGCTGTGTCAATCAAGATTTTCTGAACATCTCGCCAAGTTAGACTTGGGTTAGCTTCTAACATCAAAGCAATCACTCCAGAAACCAGAGGAGCAGCAGCAGAAGTACCACCAAAGCTATTGGTGTAGTCACCCTGACTAGCACCCTCAGCACCCAGCAAATCAGTTGTTGTAATTCCAGAATTATTCCCATTAGAATGAGCAGAAACTAAGAAAGAAGCTCCAGGCTCACTGTAAAAAGCTTGTTTGCCGTCATGATCAATTGCAGCAACAGCGATGGTATACCTCGAATTTGCGTAGCCATCATAATTAACATTGTCTCTCGATTCTCTTCCATTGCCTCCAGCCCAAACATAAACATTTCCTAGTCCTTGTCTACCTTGTCTCGCCCCGATGTGTAAAGCCATTGCTGCTAGAGGATTAGGTGCTTTTTTTGTTCTTCCGTCGTCTACAGGTCCCCAGCTATTGTTATATATGTGAATATTATTGTTTAAGTAAGATAGTGCATCAGCTTCCATCAAATCGGTACTAGCATCTGCCGTTAGTCGTAGTCCAGCCAAAAAAGCATTTGGAGCGGCACCAGTAACTCCAATTTGATTATTTCCTTTGGCTGCCGCTACTCCTGCGACAGAAGTACCATGAGATTCCCAAGGGTTAACAGGTGCAGGATCATGATCATAAGTTCCAAAGCCTCCCATTATTTGTTCATTAAAGTCTCGACTCAAATCAGCTCGATAGTTAGGCTGCAAATCCGGATGAGTATGTTGCAAACCATCATCAACAATTCCAATGACTATTTGTTTTCCTGTTAATCCTAAATTCCAAGCTGAATAAATATTAACATCTTCACCAGAAGTTCCCCCACTTTGTCCTTGATTTTTTAGATGCCATTGTTCAGAAAATAATGAATCATCAGGAACAAATCGAGACTGTTGTTGAGAATAAACTAATGGATAGGCAAAATCAACGGTTTCTAAGGAGCGTAATTGCTTTTGTATATTTTGATGAGATATGTTATCAGGAAATTCTAAAACATATGTATTTGCAATATATCCAGTTGCACCCAGTAAATTTGCATTAACAATATCACTCAGTTTTTGAATATTTCCATCAGAACTTACTTTAACAACCCATTTGCGGGTTGATGCTAGATCTAATGGCTTATAATTGTCAAGATTTTCGGCTCGCTGAAGAGTAAACCAAACAATATCGGGAAGCCCCAGTGCAATTCTCCTTTCTTCATCTAGCTCTAAATAACTAGGAATATCAGGTTCCGGTTTTGTGGCTTTCGCTAAATGAACCGCCGCCACCATATTCAACAACCCGGCACCTGTTTCCAGGTCAAACCCAGTTGCACCCAAATCCGTGGCTGTATTCTTAATAATCTCAACCACCTGGCGGTAACTCAACTCAGGATTCGCCGCCCAAACCTGGGACACCGCCCCCGTCACCTTCGCCGTGGCTACGGAAGTCCCCGCCATACCGCTGGTTCCTTCCCCAGTCAAGGACAACTGGGGATTATCCGCAGTTCCGCCATAAGCCATTACATCCAACCCATGACCATAACTGGAATAATCCGTGCGGTCAGACCCCTTCCAAACCGACGTTTCGGGGTCAAACTGTTCCGCCGCCCCCACGGTGAGGATATTGTCAAACTCCTGAGAAGCCTGTCCTAATACCGACATCACATCCCCATCATTGCCAGCCGCCACCACCAGCATCACATTATTCTGACGCGCATACTCAATCGCCGCCCGTTCCATTGGCGTAAACTCATAACGAGTCAATACCTCCCCATTGGCATCAATTTGGGTTAAATCTAAACTCAGATTCACCACAGCATTGGGTTGACCCGATTCTTGCGCCGCATCGACAAATTCCACTAATGATTCTGCCCACTTGCCAGAACCAACAGCACGCCCAACCCAAATTGGCGCATCATCGTTAATCCCTTCAACGCCAATATCGTTATCTTGAGTCGCCCCAATAATTCCTAACACATGGGTGCCATGTTCATTCCCCTCACCAGCTTCCATCAGAGGATTATTATCGCCATCAATCCGGTCTTGCCCTAAACTGATTCGGCTATAGTCAATATCAGGATTATTGTCACTGAAACCTGTATCAATAATGCCCACTAATGGCTGATTTTCTGGAGGAAACTCATTCTGGACAGGTTCAGCCAGTTCAGAATCTGTCGTCGGTTCGGTGACTATTTCACTATTGTTAACAGGTTCATCAGTAGCGACATCCGTTGACTCATCAGTTGTGGGTTCTGTGACTATTTCACTATTGTTAACAGATTCATCAGTAACAACATCAGTTGATTGTTCAGTTGTCGGTTCGGTAACAATTTCACTCTCATCGACTACAATCTCATCGGTTGGGGATTCTCCGACCAATTCATCGGTTAATAGTCCGCCATCATCAGGCGTATCCGGCGTAATGTAAGGTTCGGCATAATCAATCAACGCTTGACCCAAATCAGTCTCCCGCCAATCCTTTCCAGAATCAATTACCTCATCCATCAACGCGGCTTCACCCGTCGCCCCGCGCACCTGGAAAATAACATCGTTATAATCCCCATCTGACTGCGTATCCACCCGCAAATCTTCCATCACAAAGGTACTTCCATCCCCCGTGACATCGGCAATTTGCCCGACATGAAACGCATCATCTGGATTCGCCGTCGCCATGGAAAATAGGGGACGCGCCGCCCCTCCCACATCCGGATTATCAAACACCCGTTGCACTGTACTATTAGGAACCAGCATAAAGCCAAACTCATCCCCTGGACGCATTTGGACTGTCTTAACTCCCAAATACTCTCCAGAATTCTGGTCGCTTTCTCCTAATTCGCCAACGAACCGCGCCCCTTCTGTTTGGTCACTAATTACAACATGACCTAACTCCGAATCACTCAACGCACGAGACGCCGCTTCCTGAATAAACGCCTCCGAACCCGGTTCAAACTCCTCCATTCCTTCTAAACTAAAGACGGCGAGTTCACCTTCATATCCCCCACCATCAAAAAGGAAATCAACACTAACCTCCCCAGTTTGTCCAACCGTAAACACGCCGGATTCAAAGGTCACACTAGAACTGTCTAACCCGGTTAATAGCGATTCATTTAACGGCGTTTCTTCCGTCAGCGCTTCATCAGTGGCTTCACTTTCCGCCACGTCATCCAGTGAGGTAACAAAGGGAATCTCCTCTAAGGTTTCCTCTCCCTCAACCGACGTTACAAAGGCAATCTCCTCTAAATCATTATCTGAAATATCGCCAAACCCTTCCTCAATCTCCGGAATATCAATATCAGCAACTTGGTCAGCTAATATATCGATATCCACGGGATCTATAGGATTATCCGTGCCATCTAATAAACCACTAGGCGTTAAAATCGGTTCTAAAATAAAGGCTTGCGGTAACTCCTGACTCTTCCTTTTCGGCGCAAATCCTTGAGCATCAGGACGTTTCTTTGATGAAAAATTAAACCAAGACATAGATGACCCTCTTGTGGAATAGTGCAGGTAAAATTACCGATTAAGCCAAGGGGCAAAATCTATCAGATGCTATGAGTCGCTAAGGGGTTAAACCCATTCAAATTGGCAGGCAAGTTCGACTTTAGCCCAGCCCACAATTATGACGATGAATTAAGGAAACACTGAATAAGTACGCTAAAACCCAAACGCTGCTGCCAGTCAAGATAAACGAGTAATCCAGCAAATCCTGTTACTGAATAGAGCAGCAATTGCCAGCAGCAAATTCGGACAGAAAACGTATTAAGTTAAAGGGAAAATCACCTGAATAAAACTCTAGCTTGTTCACTATCCTACCCCAAAATAATAAACTTTGTCTTTAGTTTTTGATGAAGTTTTCATAAAGCGGGGAACTTTTTCCTGATTATCAGCAATAGGTCGTAAATGTTACAGTTTTAAACTTAACCCCCCTTAACCAAGCTGTCATGGATTAATTTGACTTTTCACGGGAAGTCTACAAACTATTGTAGAGACGCGCCATGGCGCGTCTGGGCGGGTTTAGTTACATCTGGGTGCAACCGAAAAGATAGTCGTGAAACCCGCCCCTACACAATTCACACATCAGCCTATCCTCCGTAAAATTACGGAGACGGTAAACTCCCCATGTCAGCTATTTGTCGTATAACCCCGTAAGTCTCTGCTTAAAGATTTGATAAAGTTATTAAAAAATGGTTGATTTTCCTTAACATTTCCGTCTAACCTGCAAATAGGCATCTACTACAAACATCATGCAGGTTGGAAAAGAACTCACAGCCAAAGAACAACCCGACTGGATATGTCCAGACATCAGTCCCCACTGGCAACTCAGCCAACAGGCGTCCTCCAAACAGTATACTCTGCGATCGCGCCACGATAATCGTCATTTTCCCTTATCTCCAGCAGAGGTTTACGCCCTCAGCCATTTCACCGGAAATTTCACCGTTACTCAACTTCAACAGCAATGTCAGAAACAATATGGTTCAGCCATTTCTCCGAATTTTGTCCTAGATTTATTGCAAAAACTGATTACAATTGGCATTCTCACATCAGATGAATCCATTCCACCTAAACCACCCGTTAAAGCAGACAGAAGGCAAACAATAAACAAGGGCAGAGAAATTCCCAACCCCAACCCTTCCCAGCCACCGATAGATAATAAGATATTAGACACCGATAACACAGAACACCAGCCAAATTCTCCACCTCCAAATTCCGCCAAACTTCAACTCAAATCTTGTGTCCATTGGATTCCCCACTCCGATGGTTATTGGATACTACGCAATCCCGAAGATGTCACCTTTCTCCAAGTTGATTCTCAAAGTAAAGCCGCCATCGAGCAACTAGGAAAACATCCCCCCGCCGATATTGCCAAATACAATAACCTAACCCTTGAACAACTCCGCTACCTGCTACAACTTCTCACCGCCACCGGGATGTTAGTAGGAACAAAACCCGCCAAACCTCCCAAACGTAAATTTACCCCACTACAACTCCTCTTTTTCAAAGTTCCCCTATTTAATCCCGACGCTTGGTTAACTCAACATATCAATAAACTGCACTGGATTTGGACTCGTTCAACCTGTCTCATCCTGTGCTTTTTTTTAGCCATTTCTCTATCCATTGGTTTATCCCAACGTCCCCAAATTATTCTGACTGGACAACAATTAGTAGCAAATCAGGGCATTTCCCTCCTATTACCCTTTGCCCTACTCGCCATGTTAGTTGTCACCCTACACGAACTCGGACATGCCTTTACCCTGAAACATTACAACGGCATTGTCCCCGAATTCGGGCTACTTTTTATGTTTTTAATGCCAGCCGCTTACACCAATACCACAGATTCCTATTGCCTATCTCGATTTAAACGCCTCTTAGTCGTCGGCGCAGGTATTATTTGTCAACTCATTATCGCCGCCACCGCCTTTTGGTTATGGCAATCCTCAGCAAATTGGTTAGCCACCGCCAGTTATCTGTTGATGGTTTCAGCACTCTTTACCATCGCCCTTAACCTCAATCCCCTGGCAAAATTTGACGGCTACTATCTCGCCGTCGCCCTCACCGGAATCAACAACCTCCGCACTCGTTCCTTCCAATTCTACAGAAACCTACTACGCCGAAAACCCAGCCCCGAACCCCGCCACAATCGCCTAATCCTCGCCACTTACGCCCCCTTCAGCCTCCTCTATATCCTCTTCATCTTCAGTAGCATCTTCACCCTAGTCACAAATTGGACATTAACCAACATCCCCTTTTGGACAATCACCCTACTAACCCTTTGGGCAATTTACTACTACTTCCCCCAAAAACCAGCCGACATACCTCCAAACAAACACCCTAACCAATCTAAAAACCAACACACAAATCCCTCCAAACCCCTCTGCGTTCCTCTGCGCTTCCCTCTGCGAACCTCTGCGTTTCAAAAAAAGCCCCAATCACAACCCCTAACCACCATGAACCCCTCCCAACACCTACAACTCGCACCCCCAACCAGCAAACCCCACCTTCCCCTAAAGCAAATCACCATCCTCCTAACCATCGCCACCAGCTTAAGCCTAATCAGCCTCATCCCCACCTCCTTTGACGTCGGAGGTTCCGTCGAACTCGAAACCCGCCAAGGCGCCAGAGCCATTGTTCGCACACCCATGGCGGGAATAATTACAAAAATCTACGTCCAACCCGGACAAACCGTCCAACCCGGACAAATTCTGGCACAACTATCCAGTTTAGAATTAGACCGAGAAATCGCCACCATCGAACAACAACTCATCCAAGCCCATCAAGTCTTAGACACCGCCCAGAAACAACGCATCCGCGCCGAAGCCCAACTGGTAGAAGTCCAAGCCATAGCCGAAGCGATGATAGCAAAAACCCGTCGAGAAAGCCTACGCGCAAAAGCCCTCACCCAAGGACAACTCACCCCCGAAATTCAAGTCTTAAACACCCAACGCCAACGCCTCCAGGAACGCATCCCCGAACTCCAGGAAAAATTACAACGCTATCACCAACTCTACGAACAAGGGGCGATTTCCCGCAACCGCCGCGATGAGGTGGAAAGTGAACTCCACAACATTGAAAGCAATCTAGTCGCCAAAACCCAAGAAATCGCCGCCGCCAAACAAAACCAAACCGATACCGCCCGTGACTTACAAACCGAAACCGCCTCCCAATTCGCCGCCATTGACGCCTCTGAAATGATTGCTACGGCTGAATCCCAAATGATAACTCAACAACAAGCGATCGCGACTCTAAAAAACCGTCTATCTGAACTGGAAACCCATAAAGAAAATCTTACCCTACGTTCTCCCATCGCCGGGATTATCCTCACCAATCATTTAGACTTGCGGCAAAATCAAGAACTAAAACCCACCGAAGACTTCCTCCTAGAAATCGCTGAACTCAGCAGCCTCACCGCCACGGTAGACATCAAGGAAGAAGACTTAGAATATGTGGAAAACCATAAACCTGTCACTTTCCGTCCCCGCCAAGCTAAACTAAGACCATATACCGCCACCGTGCAACGAATTCTGCCTAAAATCCAGAATGAACCCTCCCAACCCCAACCCATCGCCCAAGTCGAAATTGTTGTGGATAACAGTGATGGCAAACTCTATCCGGGAGCGACAGGATATGCCAAAATCTATTCAGAACGGATTCCCTTGTACCAACGTTTAGGGCGAGAACTGATGCGGTTAGTTCCCTTAGAGCGATTCCTGTGGCGAGAACAATAAGCTGTTTGCTATTCTAAAGCTTAAGTAGGGAGGCACTGAAATAAGCATTTTTGTATCGCCGAAACCTTTGATCTACCGTAGGGTGGGCATTGCCCACCAGCTTTAAGTCAGTGGCATTCAGCTTAAGTAGGTAGGCACAATAAAAGTTAACAGTGGAGAACTCGCTACCCTTAAGAAGCAAGCTAAGTCATTCGTCATTCGTCATTCGTAAGGGTTTGAGGGCTATTTACAAACCTTAATATAGTTGAGTTTATTTCCACCAACCTACTTAATATCAATATTTAAATGCATAACAGCTTAAAATGCTTGGCGAATTGAGGCGCTAAAAATGGCTTATAGTGACTTTACTACATTAAGTAAATTTAAGAAAGCGTTTAATTTACGGATTGACGAAGAATCTGATTTATTTGTCACTGTAGAACCCCTACAGCCGAGTGAATCGCTCGCCGCTACTTTAGCGGAAACAGTTGAACTGGCTCTGGCAATTAATACAGAAAAAGCCCGATCAGAAATGATAATTACGCCGATTCTATTGGAGTTGAGAAGAAGAGCCAATTATCAAATTAGTTTATTCTCAGGTTCAGATTTTAATGTTGATTTAGAAAAAGGGTTAAATGGGTATTGTGATTTTATTATCAGTCGCTTTAAAGAGCAACTGACAATTAATGCTCCGGTGGCGATTATCGTAGAAGCCAAGAATGAGAACATTAAAGGTGGATTGGGACAGTGTGCGGCAGCAATGTTAGCAGCCCAGTTATTTAATCAGCAGGAAGAAAATGATATTCAGACGATTTATGGAGCGGTGACGACAGGAGATATTTGGAAATTTCTAAAGTTAGAGGATGCTGATGTCTGTATCGACTTGAGCAATTATTACATTAAAGATATAAGTAAAATTTTAGGTATTTTATTTAAAAGCGTTCAGAATTGAATAAAAATCGCCCTTCAAAACAGATCAGAGTGATAGGAAAAGGCGGAACAAAAATACCGATAAATCTATCTTGGTCAATGATAGAGCTAAACTAGCCGTTTATGTCCGCCTAAATTATCATCATTTTGCTATTAGCGACTCAACGAAGGAAGGAAACTCACCAGCCCTGGAAACGCGATAATCAACACAACAATTAGCGCCTGAAGTAAAATAAATGGAATTACCCCCCAATAAATCTCTGTCGTCTTCACCTCCGGTGGGGCGACACCCCGTAAATAAAAGAGGGCAAAGCCGAAGGGTGGCGTGAGAAAGGACGTTTGCAGATTAGCTCCTAAAATAACACCGTACCAAACAAGGTTAACGTCTAGAGATTCCGCCACAGGAGCAAACAAGGGAACGATAATAAAGGCAATTTCAAAAAAGTCAATAAAAAAGCCTAAAATAAATACCGTTATCATACTCACTGCCAGAAAGCCAATCTGACCTCCGGGTAAATTGGCGAGAATATCATACATAAACTGATCGCCATTTAAACCGCGAAAGACTAAGCTAAATGCGGTAGAACCCAATAAGATAAATATCACCATGCAGGTAATTCGTAGCGTAGCGTCACAGGCTTGGCGTAACGATAACCAGCTTAACTGACGATTAGCCGCCGCCAGTATCATCGCGCCCACACAACCCACCGCCCCGGCTTCTGTTGGTGTGGCAAAGCCAAAAAAGATACTGCCTAAGACTAAAAGAATTAATAATAACGGTGGGAACATCGCAAACAGAACCCGACGCCCTAAGGCTTTCCCGCCAATGTTGCGAACCTCAGCAGGTAAAGCCGGTGCAACACTAGGTTTTAACCATGCCACAATTAGTACGTGTACCGCAAAAGCTGCGGTCATTAATAAACCAGGAATTAGGGAACCAATAAATAAGTCCCCGACAGAAATTCCTAACTGATCCGCTAATACAACTAAAACCACACTCGGCGGAATAATTTGTCCCAATGTCCCTGATGCAGCGATTACCCCCGTTGCCAACCGTTTATCATAGCCGTAACGCAGCATAATCGGTAAAGAAATCAGCCCCATAGCCACGACTGTTGCAGCGACAACCCCAGTAGTGGCGGCTAATAGCGCCCCCACCAAAACTACAGCTAAGGCAAGTCCCCCGCGCAATCGCCCGAACAGAATCCCCATAGTTTCTAACAAGCGTTCAGCAATGCCAGATTTTTCTAGCATGGAACCCAAGAAAATAAAATAAGGGATTGCTAATAGGGTATAATTTTCCATAATGCCAAAAATACGCTGGGGCATGGCAGTCAGGAAGATAGGGTCAAAAACACCCAAACTCACACCAATAATGGAAAACGCGATCGCAACTCCTCCCAGAGAGAACGCCACGGGATAGCCCAGCGACAGAAATACCAACGCCCCAGCAAACATCAGAGGACCTAACCATTCATACTCCAGCATCATGATGTTCCTCCTGGGGTGTAAGATAGCCTGTGAAAATTGCCCAATTTTTAATCGCTTGGGAAATCCCTTGCAGAATCAGGAGGACAAAGCTGACAATAATCATGGATTTGATCGGATAGCGGGGTAATCCCCCCGGATCACGAGACATTTCCCGAATTGCCCAGGAATTGAGAATGGTTTCCCAGGAGAAATAAATCACCATTAAACAAAAGGGAATTAAGAATAACAGCGTCCCGATTAAATCAGCCAAGGCTTTCCATTTCGGTGTCCAGCTTTTATGGAACACATCCACCCGCACATGTTCATCATGGCGCAGGGCGTAGGCTGCACCCAAGAGGAATACCAGGTCAAATAAATACCATTGACTTTCGATAAAGGCATTAGAACTGAGTTTTTGACCCAGAAAAGAGCCAATGTAGCGTCCGGCGACATTCCATGTGCCGATCGCGATCATCAGTAATACTAGCCAGTAGGTTAGGCGACCAACCCATTCGTTAAAGGCATCGATGAGTCGAGAAATCTGTAATAATTGCTGCAAAGCTTACGGCTTCTCCTGACGCTACACCAGATGATGTATTTTACCGCCACTGTTGCCAGGAATGTAGCAAATTTTCGCCTTTCTTCAGACGGGGGAGATGAGGGAGATGGGGGAGATGGGGAAGATGGGGAACAGATGCATTCGTAGGGGCGAAGCATTTGCGCCCAGATGTCTCGGTTTTATGCTAACATTCCAGCGCAAATGCTTCGCCCACCCCATGGGAGATATGGGGAGCATTGCCCACCAGCCTTCAGGAGCGTACCATTCGGTTTAGGATAGTTTGAAGCAATACGAGATACTAAAATTAATGCTCGGCGTAATTCGGAAAGTCGGTAAAATTAGACGCTGGTTGCCCCTAGATGAGCAGTGGTGGGTTAAATTTGACCTATTACGGACATTAGTGCGCCGGGATTTGGAGGCACGATATAAGGGTTCGGTATTGGGGAATTTGTGGCCCCTCCTCAATCAACTATCGCAGTTGCTGATTTATACCTACGTGTTTTCCATTGTTCTGAAGGTGAAACTGAGTCTAAAGGGATTACCTGCTGATAACAATATTGCCTTTGGCTTATGGTTGTTTGCGGGGTTATTGCCTTGGATTGCCTTTACTGGGGGGTTAACCCAATCGGCGGGTTCGGTGGTGGGACAACCTAATTTGGTGAAGAAGGTGGTGTTCCCCTTGGCACTGTTGCCACTGGTTCCCGTCTTCTCGACATTTATTGAGAGTGCTTTGGGGTTAGCCGCGCTGATTGTGTTAGTGGCTCTATCTTCAGGAACATTACATGCCACGTTAGCGTTATTGCCTTTAGTGTGGTTAACCCAGTTGTTATTAACCGCCGGGTTAGGATATTTTGCAGCTGGGTTAACGGTATTTTTGCGGGATATTCCCCAGACGTTAGGGGTGATTTTGAATCTTTGGTTTTATATGACGCCGATTGTCTATCCCGCTTCGGTGATTCCAGAACACTTACGAGATTGGGTATTTTGGTTGAATCCTCTGGCGGTGATTGCTCAGGTTTATCGGGATTTGGTACTAGTTGGTTCAGTGGAACATTGGCTAGAATGGGCAGTAACGTTTGGCGTTTCTGGGGTAGTGTTTGGCGTGGGGCTTTGGTGTTATCAGAAATTGCGTCCCGCGTTTGCAGATGTATTATAAGTCAGGTTTGCGGGTTTGCGGGTTTGCGGGTTTGCGGGTTTGGAAACCAAACCCCTACGGTTTGGGTTTCTGTGTCAATTTTAAGACAATCGGCGCGATCGCATAACGCCTAAACTACAATAAAATCGGCTACATCCACCTGAGTGGCTTGTACGCTGGCATCCGTTTTCAGGATTATCGGGATTATTGGGATTATCGAGATTATTGGAATTATCGCGGTTGTAGGGGCGAGTCGCTGCATAAATGTTCGGTGTAAGAATTAACCTATATCGACTCGCCCCTGTCCCAATGTTGTGTTAGATCATTACCAATACCAGGCGGGGGCGACCTGATACAATTAGAGGTTAGGTGATGTTAATTTAATCTAGCGGGTAGCCCCTAGCAGGGACAAATGGCGAAATTACCTACCAAATCCCCCAATTGCCTACACCGCCAGAATCAAGTAATATTCAGCCTCAAGGTTAAGTTGGACTAGGATGGATTAGCTTTAATTCGGTCTTATGTAACCGAACAATTAAACAATTTCTCAACTGGCACAACAATAGACGAATAGTCGATACGATTTTCCGAGTCTTTGGGTCATACAATTCCTATGCAATTCCAAAAACTGTCCTATTGCCCATAAGTTATCAGAAAAGTAATTCCTATCCTTGAGTAAATTGAATTAACTAACGTTTGATGAAGAAAGGGACTATGGAATCACCGTTTAACAACCAAATCCACAGTAATGCTTGGGTATTTCAAGCCTGGGCTTCTTTTATTATTTCTGTCTCGGCTATGAGTATTGGTATTTTATATCTACCTGTCGATAGTTGGACAAAAGGCTTTATGGGAATGGGGTTAGCCTTCTCCGTTGGCTCAACCATTAGTCTTTCCAAAACCACCCGCGACATTCACGAATCGAAACGGATTATATCGAGAGTGGATGAAGCGAGAATCGAAAAACTGCTCAACGAAAATCATCCCCTTCAATAATGCAGAGGTGCAGGGGAGATGTGGTTGTAGAGACGTTCCGGTGGAACGTCTGGGAGATGGGGGACAGAAGAATTTTCAAAGGTGGAACCATGACCAATCAACAATAAACCATGAACAATCAACAATGAACAAATAACGTAAGGATTCAGGTTCACCCTTGTGAGTGAAAAGGTTGCCTTGATTATTAGGGGTGGAGCCAGAGTCTTACCCAA
>NZ_JBKHUP010000137.1:0-17854 GCF_046565525.1 Coleofasciculus sp.
ATTGCCTGACTATATCATAGAAAATGTCTAGTTATGTCACTAATTGTCTAGATATTTACGGACTGTTAGTTAACCCCGTCGCCGTAAAATTCTGGTGACGATTTATGGAGAATAATTGCCTCTTGTGTGCTTACCTTCTATTCAGAAGGGGCACGACATGTCGTGCCCCTTCTGTCGCCAACTTCCCTGCTCCCCTGCATCTACGCAAGTGTATTTATTCTCGTGATGAAGCGGCTTTTGATTCTGCCTCTTCTAGCTCGATAATTAAATCTATGAGATGCCTAGCATAACGAAGGGAATCTGTCAAGCCTCGCTCCGTGACTGGATAGCTATAGCGAGCAAAATTTTCATGAGGGTGTTGCCAACGTAACCATAACCGTCTGTCAATCATCTTCGTGCTAATTAACCAATCTCGGTAGCGGATTGGTTTTATTGGCAAGCCGGTGTTGGCATTGTCTGAGTTCACTGGCTTTCTTAGGAGTGTTGAATTAAATTTACGGTTTAACAGAGCATAAAGAAAGTTGACTAGACGGGTTGAAGTCGCTGCTGTTCACTCAACAGAGCTAATAATCCTTGGAATAATTTGATGCCATCAGTACTGCCTAACAAGGGGTCAGATGCGCGTTCTGGATGAGGCATCATCCCCAATATTTTACCCGTGCGATCGCAAATTCCGGCAATGTTGTTCACGGAACCGTTAGGGTTGCTGGTTTCGTCGATTTCACCCAGGGAACTAGCGTAACGAAATACAATCTGATTCCCATCTTCAAGGGCTTTCAGGGTGTCTGTGTCGGCATAGTAACGTCCTTCGCCGTGAGCAACGGGCAGTGTGATAATTTCACCTGTGGAATAGGCGCAAGTCCAGGGCAGATCCGTGCGTTCTATTTTCAGGGGGACGCGATCGCAAATAAAATGGAGATCTCGATTCCGGACTAATGCTCCGGGCAATAACCCCGTTTCGGTTAAGACTTGAAAGCCGTTGCAGATACCCAGAACAAACTTCCCCTGGTTAGCGTGGGTAATAACATGGGGCATAATTGGCGAAAACTGAGCGATCGCACCGCAACGTAGATAGTCGCCATAACTAAAGCCACCGGGTAACACAACGACATCTAAGTCAGAAATATCCGTTTCTTCATGCCAAACCATCCGGGTAGGACAGTTTAGCAAATCCTGGGTTACATAAGCAACATCGCGATCGCAGTTTGAGCCAGGAAAAACTACAATTCCAAATTTCATGTTGATGCCCCTACCTGTACCTGTACTTCATCCAAATCAAATCGATAATTTTCAATCACCGGATTCGCCAAGAGTTGATCACAGATGCGATCAAGTTGCTCCTTAGCTTGATTTTCATTAGCCGCCGTCAGCATTAACTCAATATACTTGCCGATGCGTACCTGTTTAACATTTGCGATGCCAAGTTGCCCAATCCCGGACTCAACTGCCACACCAGCCGGATCTAATACAGAAGGTCGCAGTGTAACATAAATTCGAGCCTGATACTGACGATTCACGAGCATCCCCCAATTGTTCAGATTACCTTCTTTAAGTTTGAACGACTAATTCTTAATAGTCCACGTCATTTTCCCTCGATTAACCCGTAAATCTATGAAAGCCCAACGCACCCGTTCTCAAGAGCGAATTTTAAATTTGCTCAAAACCTTAAATCGTGCTGTCTCTGCCCAAGATATTTATATCGAGTTACGCAATCGGGAGCAAGGTATGGGTCTAGCCACAGTTTACCGCTCTCTCGATGCCTTGAAACTCGAAGGAGTGGTACAAATGCGGACTCTAGCCACTGGCGAATCCCTCTACAGTTTATTGCAGGATCAACACCATCTCACCTGTCTCAACTGCGGGCAATCGATTCCCATTGAGGAATGTCCTGTCCACAATTTAGAGACCCAGTTACAAGATAACCACCAATTTCAAATTTACTACCATACTCTGGAGTTTTTCGGACTCTGTGAGCGTTGTCAGATCGCTGAAGCGGAGCCAAACCCGAATCTGGGTCATCGTTAATCCGAGTGCCCAGGGGATGCAGAGGGGCGGGGGAAGTGTTGAGTTGGGTGTAGGGGCCCTTTTCACGACTATCTTTTTTGACTTCACAACAGATGTGACTCAACCCGCCCTGCTCCAGGGAGAGAGTTTTGAATTCACTTACAACTCCCCCCTCACTTCGTCTCCTTGTCCTCAATCTTTACAACGAACGATAAACCCGATAGTTAATTTTGGGGAAAATGTTGTCGATTTCTTCGACTTTTTCCAACCAGCCGCTGTCGATTTTACCAATCTTGATATCTTCGTAGAGCTTATTAAACCGCATCAAGTGCGATCGCGTCCGCCGCACAGCATAGGGTACCATGGTTCCCGTCCGCATAATAAACGCCCAGTCCGATGACTGCGCCAGGAGTACCTCTCGCGCCGCTTGGTTGAGGGCTTTCCATTCCAGTTCATCAGCGGGTTCGCGACGCCCTAACTCAATCATCCGTTCTGCTGCTTTGTGCAGGTGAGGATAAATCCAAGCATTGGTTTCATTGAGCCAATATTCATGGAATCCCTTATACCCCCAGCTTGACTGAGAGGGCTTACAAACTTGCTGAGAGGGATTATCCCGCAAATAATCAGCCAAGTGGGTCATGTCGTAAGTACCCTGGTCATACCAAGACTTGCGGAACAGATAATCGATGAACCAAGGTCCCTCGTACCACCAATGACCAAAGAGTTCCGCATCATAGGGGGAAACAATAATCGGCGGACGCTGCATTATTCCCGCCAGATGACCCACCTGCTGTTCCCGGTTAAACATAAAGTTAGACGCATGTTCAGCCGCTTTTTCTCGCGCCCAATAGGGGTCATACAACGCTTTATCCCCTAATCCTAATCCGCGACCTGTAATCCGGTGATATTTAATTCCCGTATTTTTGCGCTGCCCATTGGGCATAATATAGGGCTTAATGTACTCGTATTCAGCTTCCCAGCCTAAATCCTTGTAAAATTCCCGATATTCGGGTGAACCCGGATACCCCACTTCCGAAGACCACACCTGCTGGGAGGACTCGTGATCCCGACCAAATGCAGCTACCCCTGTCTCCGTATAAATCGGAGCATAAGTGCCAAATCGGGGACGGGGACGGGCATACAAGATCCCGTGACCATCGGTGAGAAAATAGCGCAAGCCTGCATCGGCGAGTAATCGTTCCACCCCTTCGTAATACGCGCATTCAGGTAACCATATTCCTTTCGGGGGGCGCCCAAAGGTTTGCTCATAATGCTCACAAGCCACCTGAATTTGCGCCCAAACCGCTTGGGGATACATTTTCATCAGCGGAAAATAGCCGTGGGTGGCGCCGCAAGTGATGATTTCTAGGTTATTGCTGTCGAGAAATTGTTTAAATGCCGTTACTAGGTTACCGCCATAGTGATTCCAGGTTTGGCGAATCAGGCTGAACTCGTTAACGTAATGTTCAGCGAGGTAGCGGATATGACCATTGTGTTCGTTATGCTCGACTTCCTTTTGAACTAATTCTTCGAGTAGGGCTAGATGTTTGTCGTAGCGCTCTTGCAACAAAGGGTCTTGGAGCATTGACACCAAAGGAGGCGTCATGCTCATGGTGATTTTAAAGTCCACCCCATCCCGCTTTAATCCTTCAAAGACGTGCAAGAGGGGGACGTAAGTTTCGGTGATGGCTTCAAATAGCCATTCTTCTTCCAGAACGTAGTCACTTTCTGGATGCCGCACAAAAGGTAGATGGGCATGAAGGACGAGCGCAACGTAGCCGATAGCCATAGTGAATAGAAGTCGTGAATTGCTAGATAATGAAAAGTTTAGGATATCCTGGGAGGTTGACAGTCTTTTAAGATTTTAGGACGAAAAGGACAGCAAATGGATAGATAAATATCACAAACCGTTTAGTTTTGCGGAAAATCTAAAATAGAGATTAAATTATAAGGAAGCAAAGACCCCCCAGCCCCTAGGCAGTCAATGCCAACGTTCTCCTAAAGCAAGCCCCGTTAAGAGTGCTAACACCAAATTGCAAGGTCGCTCATGAAAACTCTCCGGATGCGGAAGCCACACTACAGCTTCTGCTGTTTGTCGATGAGCGTCCCAGTTCCCGGAAACCTATCCATCGCATCCGGAACTATCTGGAGTCCCTGAAACAGGAGTATCCCTTTGAACTGATGATTGTGGATGTGGGAGAACAGCCCTATTTAGCCGAACATTTCAAAATAATCGCCACTCCAGCTCTGCTGAAGATTCATCCCCAACCGCGACAAACCCTGGCGGGGACGAATTTAGTGGGACAGTTGAAGAACTGTTGGTCACGCTGGCAACGCTGTATCGAAGACTACCAAACTGAGTTAAAAGAGGAGGTTACCTCATCCACTAACGCGAGTATCTCCAGTGAGAATGGCTCATCCGCCAAACCTTCCATAGAATCATCCATCGAAGTGATTCAACTCACTGACGAAATTTTTCGCCTCAACCAAGAAAATGCCGCTCTGCGGGAGAATCTCTGTTTCAAAGACCAAATTCTATCCATTTTAGCCCATGACCTCCGCAATCCTTTAACCGCCGCATCCATTGCCTTGGAGACTCTGGAATTAGGTCAAAACAACCCCATTCAATCTCTTGGTGCTGAATTAACCCCTACCCTGAAAGCCCGCTTATTTGAACAAGCACGCATCCAACTCCGTATCATCGATCGCATGATTACGGAAATCCTGCAAGCCGCTAAAGGCAGCAACGCCGATTTTTATGTTAAACCACGCCAACTGGCTTTAGGACCCCTGTGTCAAGAGATTCTCAACCAAATGCAGGAGTCGTTCCAACTCAAATGCCAAATTGTGGAAACGGACATTCCCCAAGATTTACCCCCTGTCCATGCTGATAGTGAGTTGGTGCGTCAAGTCCTTGTTAATTTGCTAGACAATGCCAACAAATACACCCCAAAAGGGGGTAAAATTCAGGTTTCTATGCTGCACCGCACTACCCAGAAGGTTCAAGTCTCAGTCTGTGATACCGGTCCAGGTATCCCAGCAGAAAATTGCGATCGCATCTTTGAAAATCATTTCCGACTCAAACGCGATCAAGCCAAAGACGGGTACGGGATTGGTTTATCCTTGTGTCAACGCATAATCCGCGCCCATTACGGTCGCATCTGGGTCGATTCCCCCCCTAAAGGTGGTGGTTGTTTTCACTTTACCCTGCCGATTTATCGATAAACCTCAACAGGTTCGCTATTCCTCCCCACCCTCAGCAGATCCTTCGCAGGCTCAGGAGGGTGGGGAGGAATAGCTCTTAATCGGAGGGACGGAGATTCCCAATATACTTAGTCTGGTAGTTGCTTAATCCAGTCTTGGACATGGGGAAGAGATTTCCTAATCAACGAATGGCAAATGACGAATGACAAATGACAAATGACCAAAATGCGAACGACCAAAATTGAACGAGTACGCGGCGTCAACGATGTATTGCCCGACGATTACGCCATCACCAAACAGCTTGAAGATACCCTGCGCCAATGCTTCCAATCCTTTGGCTATCGTCCAATTGACGTGCCACTGATTGAATATACAGAACTGTATTTAAGGAAATCCGGAGAAGAAATCGCCCCCCGTCTCTATGACTTCATCTACCGCAACCGCCGTCTTTGCTTGCGCCCGGAATTTACCGCCTCTGTTGTCCGCGCTTATGTAGACAACCTGCAAGGCGTCCCCCACCCCATCCGCCTCTACTATGCGGGTTCCGCCTTTCGCTACGAACGCCCCCAGAAAGAACGCTACCGCCAGTTTAACCAGATGGGGATTGAATTGATTGGCGCGACTGGAGCGATGGCTGATGCCGAAATTATCGCGATCGCATCTCAAGGGTTAAATCGCCTAGGATTAAGCGGGTATCGAGTTGTCCTGGGTCATATTGGTGTAATATCTAGGTTTCTGGATAACCTTCAGATCGAAAGTCGCCTGCGTAGCTTCCTGCTTGCCAATATGGAAATTTTACGCAAGGAAGGCAAATCAGCCGTCGAACAGCGCTTGTGTGATATATATCCAGCATTTGCCCTCTATACCTCCAACCCCCAACTCAACCCAGAACAGACGAACCCTGACACTGCTCACACCCAACGCTTGAGTCAACTCTTTCAGAGAATGGAAGAATCCGACGCCCAAACCGCGATTCTGGATCTCCTAGACAGCATGAACATTGAACTGGCTGGCAATCGCGACGCCCACGAAATCGTTGATCGCCTACTGACCAAAATAAAACGCCAAGATCAAACGGAGAGGGTAAGTAAGGCGCTAGAGTTTATGAGTCAACTGGGACAACTGGTAGGAGAACCGACTGAAGTGTTAAAAGAAGCCCAAACTCTCCTCTGTTCCCATGGTATTGATGATGCTGGACTTGAACAACTCCGTGAGATTATTAAAACATTGGAATTCTATAACCTAGACTCCAGTCAAATTAGTTTAGACTTAGGACTCAGCCGAGGATTGCAATACTATACAGGCATGATTTTTGAAATCTATCATGGCGTCGGTAAACAGGAGCGACAACTCTGCGGCGGCGGTCGATATGATGATTTGGTGGCAACCTTTGCCGGACGCCAAGATACCCCAGCCACTGGCTTTTCCTACGGGATGGAACGGCTGAGATTAGCCCTAGAAGCCGAGGGCAAAGTTTGGCAAGTGCAGCGACAGGTGGATGTTTTGGTTGTTCCTGTCAGTCAAGATGATGCGGGTTATGCCATTAGCGTTGCCCAAAAATTGCGACATACTGGATTGGCAGTAGCCATGGAGCTTAGAGGTAAAAGTGTTTCCAGTAACTTTCAGTATGCCGACAAACAAGGCATTCCTTACACCATTCTCGTAGGTTCAGAAGAACGACAAGCATCTAAAGTTGTACTTAAACAAATGGACTCTGGAGAACAGCAGCAGTTAACGGTAAGCGACGCCGCCAAGCATATCCATGATGAATTAAAACATAAGACATAAGACAATAGAATTCACTGTTCACTGTTCACTGTTCACTGTTCACTGTTCACTGTTCCCTGACCAATGACCAATCCCCAATCCCCAGTTCGGCTCGCTCTCCCCAGTAAAGGAGCCTTGGAACGCTCGACAAGCAGCCTGCTTGCAGCATGTGGAATGAGTGTCTTTAGACCGAGCGATCGCCAATATTTTGGCTCGATTCCCTCACTCCCCCAAATTAATGTACTTTTCCAACGGGCTGCTGATATTTTTACCAAAGTTGAAGAAGGTAGCGTTGACCTAGGAATTACTGGCTATGATGTAGTCTGTGAAGAAGGCGTGGGTCATGATAATGTCGTGGTTATTCATGACCGTTTGGGTTACGGTAAATGCGAACTGGTATTAGCTGTTCCTGAAAGTTGGGTGGATGTATCCTCGATTGAAGATTTAGCCGAACTCACGCTTCTATTTAAAGAAAAAGGTAAAACCCTGAGAATTGCCACGAAATATCCCAATCTGACCAGAGATTGGTTCTATGAAAAACTGATTATCAACTTTTCCCTTGTCTCCGTGCAAGGAGCCATGGAAGCGGCACCCAGCATGGGTTATGCGGACATGATTGCCGATGTCACCAGTACCGGAACTACCCTGCGAGAAAACCGATTGAAGCGCCTTACTGGTGGCACGCTTTTAAAGTCCCAAGCTTGTCTCATTGGCAATAAACGCCTCCTCCAAGAGGACCCCACGAAACTTGATACGACTAAAACGATATTGGAATTAATTGAGGCAAATTTGAATGCGAAAAAATATGTCTCCATCACGGCTAATGTTCGGGGCAAGTCAGCCGATGAAATTGGAGATTATTTGGTCAATCATAGTGAATTGAGCGGTTTAACTGGGTTACGAGGACCGACTATTGCCAAAGTTTATTCCAAGGAAGAAAAGGATTGGTATGCTGTAACGATTGTCGTTGAGCAAAACATGTTACTGGCGGCTGTTAATCATCTAAGAAAAACGGGTGGGAGTGATATGACGATTACTTCACCCGACTATGTATTTGGTTCTCAGTCTCAGAACTATCAGGTATTCTTGGAACGGTTAAATGAAGCCTAAGAAGCACGGATATCCGATAAAACTGATTTTGCTTTCCACATTGTAGAGACGTTGCAGGCAACGTCTCTACAGTTTGCTAGTCAAAGGTAATAAATCCGCGTTTTAAACGTTAGTTTTAGCGCGGATGTTTGGGGGATTCGTAATAAACTGGAGAGCCTTGATCCTTAACGAAATGACAAGCCCAGTAAGAACGAAGAAAGCTCTTCCAAATTGGCTCGTTTGAGCAGCGATAATAATCGCCTAACATCGGCTTAATTGCCTCGGTTGCCGTTTTCAAGTGATAGTGGGGCATATTCAAGAAAATATGATGCGCCACATGAGTCCCGATATTATGATGAATGGGATTGATAAAGCCGTAATCCCGATCAATCGTTGATAATGCTCCTTTAAGGAAGTACCAATCCTTTCCTCGATACCAGGGAAGATCTGGTTCGGTATGATGCAGGAATGTGACCAAATCTAGCCACATTACAAACACGATATAAGGAACCAGGTAATACTTCACCAGAAATAGCCAACCGAACTGAAAAGTCAGTCCACCTAAAAAGGCAACCATTAATATCCAGAGGGTAGAACTGGTGACAATATCCCATTTTTCTGAGGGACGGAATAACGGACTGCTGGGCAAAAAGTGGGAACCCTTGCGATCAGACGATCGCTTAAATAGATAGAGGGGATAAGCTAGCAATGGTAAATTAAAGCGGAATAGCTTTTCATACCATGGCATCCGCTCATACTTACTCTGAGATACCGGATACCAGCTTTCATCTGTTTCCAGGCTACCAGTATTAGCATGATGGGTTCTGTGACTGATGCGCCACCCGTGGAAGGGCACCAGGATGGGAGTGTGAGACAGATGTCCAATCAGGTTATTCAGCCATTTAATCTTAGAGAAAGAGCCATGACCGCAGTCATGACCCACCACAAACAACGCCCAAAACATGGTTCCTTGGAGTAACCAGAAGATGGGGAAAAAGAACCAGGAATCCAGTTTATAGGCGATCGCATAAAAGCCAGCGATGATGCCAATGTCTAGAAAGAAGTAACTTAGAGACTTCCAGACAGAGGGTTCAAAACAGTAGGCGGGAATTGCCGCTTTTAAGTCTTGGAGAGTAAAGGGTAACTCTTCTTTAGGAGTGGATGAGGCTGTAATCGTTGCCTGATTGAGAACTGTGTTTGATTGCACGAAACTTCCAATTTAATTTGAAAACCTACATTAAGTCAACTACCTGTCATACAGAATATGCCAGGTGAACCGGGGAAATGTAGGCTTGAATGAAACGATATTTATTGTAACCTTGTATTAACTTATTTTGTCAAATAAATCTGAAATTAGCTGATTCAGAGGACAGTGAGCCAGTAATGGCGCGATCGCGGGAGCCGCTCATCTGAATGATCTCCAAAACAGCGTTTATGTTGGATTCTGGTTTTGATCCCCATAGAGATAACCTATAGTGTCAGTAACCGTAAAACGTAGTTGACACAACCTTATAAATATGCATTCAGTAGTCAATCAGACGTAGCTCTAACACTATAACAGGTGTATTAGGTTAAGTAACCTCAACCCAACCTACAATAGATAAAAGTGCGATCGCGTTCATCTTCATCCGGTGAAGCCGACCTGGCTTCCCACTGTGAAAAAAACTGATAGGACGTTTGTTCTAGCCATTTCAGTCAAATCTTTTTTGATATCAATGATTACCTTATACACCGCACAATCGTTCTGGGGATTGCCAAGCATTAGCCCACCTTGTATGAAGCTGGAAACTTGGCTGCGTATGGCAAAGCTTCCTTACCAAGCAGTGATCGTGACAGCACAAAACTTTGCCATAGCCCCAAAGGGGAAAATTCCATTCATTAACTATCAAGGAAAGCTATTCGGCGATTCCACCTTAATCATCGAGATGCTCAAGCAAGCAGAAGGAATCGATCTTGATGCTAACTTGACCTGCACCGAGCGAGCCATCTCCCTTGCTTTCCGTCGGATGATCAAAGAAAACATTTACTGGGGGGGTATCCACATTCGCTTCAACATGGAAGAAAACTGGCGAGGCTATCGCGAGGTGTTAGCAACTTTACTCGGAACTGAGGTGTCAAAAGCAGAATGGGAACCCTTTGTCGAAGGGATACGTGAAAGCATTTGCTCTCAGATGTATGGTCATGGTATGGCTCGTCATAGCAATGAGGAAATCATCCAGATTATCTGTGCTGATTTTCAAGCCCTCTCAGATTTTCTGGCTGACAAACCATTTTTTATGGGAGATGAACCGACGACATTAGATGCAACGGCTTATGCTTACATTGGTGCTTTCATTAAACCACCTTATCAAAGCCCAATTGTTGACTATGTTCTCCAACAGTCGAATCTCTGCCAGCACTACGAGCGAATGACTCATCAGTTTTTTAGTGATAGAGAGAAGGAGTTAATTACGCAATAGGAAAGCCTAGCGAATATCGTTTAAAATTGCGGGTTGAACCTCATTTGAATTAAGGGATTGAAAAGCTTGATTTAAATGTGCGATCGCTCATCGCTGTAGGTTGGGTTGAGGAACGAAACCCAACATCTCATGATTCACAACCAACACAATTCTATGGGTTTTGAATTTGTTCGATCCAGACAGCCATCTAAGTTTAAGCCTTGAGCAAGCTAGCGATCACTTTGCGCTATCTTGAATATCCGCCGTAAAATAGGAGACAAACTCGATGAGTAAAAAGTAGAAGGCTATGCCACAAACAATCCTGAATCAAATCCTCAATCAGTTAGAGATGCTTGACTCAGAGGAACTACATCAACTTAATCTGGCTATCCAAAAACATCTTACTGACAAAGAAGTAGCTGCTCAACACACAAAATTTCACCAAGCGCTGTTAACCTCTGGTTTAGTTAAACAAGTCAAACACGCTTCTGATAATCAGCAAACTGAACGGCGTCTGATTCAGATCCAGGGTAAACCTATTTCTGAGACAATCATTGAGGAACTTTAACTAGCAGCAGGTTGTGCGATAAATGTCCTTAGCATGGCTAACAGTTTGCCTAGTGTGATATTTGTATCTGCTGATAACGAGTTGAATATAGCCGCAGCCAGTGAGGGTATGATTGTCGAAAATCCCAATAATTACTTATAATCTAATGCTAAAGTTCTACTACAATCCAATCTCTGTCAATGCTCGCCGCGTTTGGGTGACATTACTAGAAAAACAAATTCCCTTTGAGCCAATTTTGGTGAATCTAGATGGAGATCACCTGAGTGACGACTTCACCGCCATTAACCCGCTTCAGCGAATACCTGTCGTCATCGATAACGGATTTCGGCTCGTTGAATCGTTAGCCATTTTGGACTATTTAGAGGCAAAGTATCCAACGCCATCATTGATGCCTAATGAAATTGACGCGATCGCAACGGTTCGGATGGTAGAAATGATAGCCGTTAATGAACTTCAGCCGCTGATGATTCCTTTAACTAAACTCTTAGTTGGACTCGAAGTCAATCCTGATAAAATTGACAAAGCTCTGCAACGCATAACGACTATTATTCAATTTTATGAAAATCTTTTGGCGGGACATATTTACTTTGTGAACAATCAAATCACCCTAGCGGATATCGTGGCTGGAACACTTATCCCCTCCTTACCTCAATTAGGTTTATCTCTAGACACTTACCCATCCCTAAAGGCATGGTTTCAGCAACTTGAGCAGCGAGAAAGTTGGCAACAGACATCTGTGAAACCTGAAATGATTGCAGCCGCTCTCCCGAATATGCGAGCAATTTTACAGAAGCGATAATCCAGAGATCTAGACATCCGCCCGGAGCCCGGAGTTCAAACTCCGGGCTAAAAGCTAAAGTCCATTAAAATGGACTAAAACTCTTATCCAGTCAGCTAAAGCTGACTTTCGCTTTGAGCCAGGGATTTGAATCCCTGGCTAATTGTTGCTACTGGTGCAAGATGTGAAAAGGTGGATTGGATATGAGACAATCATAGAGATGAGGCTTCCAGTTCTCCAAGCTAGAATAAACAATAAAACTGCCTTTCCCGAAAAACGCTATGACTTATACTCCATCTAAACTTCTAACGTTCGATCAATTTATAGCAGAATACGGAGATAATCCCAGGTATGAACTTATTGATGGAGAACTACGAGACATGGAACCAACAGGTCCTCATGAAGAAGTTGCTGGGACTATTGCGGGTAGAATCTATGCCGAAATTATTAGTAATCAGTTAAACTGGTTAATTCCCAAAAGTTGTTTAATTAAACCACTCGCTGCTGAAGCGACAGCACTACGCCCTGATGTCATTGTTTTAGACAAAGCCGAACTCAGCAACGAACCGCTTTGGCAAAAAGAGCCAATTATTTGTAATGGCAAAACAATCAAACTCGTTGCCGAAGTTGTTAGCACCAACTGGCAAGATGACTATGCTAGAAAAGTCGAAGATTATGCATTGCTAGGCATTCCAGAATTCTGGATTGTAGACTTTCGCGGCTTAGGCGGTTGGCAATTCATTGGCAACCCAAAACAACCCACTTTTACGGTATGCCAACTTATTAGGGGGACGTATCAGCAGCAAAAATATCGCTTGGGAGATACAATTACATCTTACCTCTTACCCAACTTACAACTCAAACTCAACGATGTTATGCCCAATTAATTTTATAGCTCTCCGTGTTTATAGTGAAATCACCATTTGTAGGGACACGACATGTCGTGCCCCTACTACTATCCCAAAAACAGTTTATACGCCGGATTCTGGTTTTCATCCCAATAGCGATAACCCAAAGTATCCAGAAATGCTTGCCATTCCTCCATCTCGTGGGGCGGAACCTGCATTCCTACCACAATGCGTCCATAATCTGCCCCATTATTCCGATAGTGGAATAGGCTAATATTCCAGTTAGGACTCATGGAACCGACAAACTTCATTAAAGCACCCGGACGTTCAGGAAACTCGAAGCGGTAAAGTAATTCATTATCCGCTAAGGGAGAATGTCCACCTACCATGTGTCTTAGGTGCATTTTTGTCAGTTCATCATCGGTTAAATCTAAGGTTTTGAATCCACAACCTTCAAATGCTTCTATCATCTTGGCGGCGTCACTGCGGTTAGCAATTTGGACACCGACAAAAATATGTGCCTCGTTTTCAGCAGAAATGCGATAATTAAACTCGGTTAGATTCCGTTTACCTAAGCATTCACAAAACTTACGCAGACTACCCGGTTGTTCGGGAATTGTCACAGCAAAGATGGCTTCGCGACGTTCGCCAAACTCTGCTCGTTCTGCAACAAAGCGAAGACGGTCAAAGTTCATATTAGCGCCGCAAGCGACAGCAACTAAGGTTTGTCCCTGAATTTGCTCGCGTTCAACGTAGGTTTTCGCGGCTGCGATCGCTAATGCTCCAGCGGGTTCTAAAATAGAACGTGTATCCTCGAATACGTCTTTAATCGCGGCACAGGTGGCATCGGTATCCACCAGAATAATTTCATCCACATATTGTTGACACAGGCGAAAGGTTTCCTCTCCCACTTCCCGCACCGCCACCCCATCGGCAAATAAACCCACCTGGGGCAATCGCACCCGTTTCCCAGCTTTCAGGGATTGATACATGGCATCCGCATCCACAGGTTCAACGCCAATTATCTTAATTTGGGGATACAACCGTTTCACATACGCCCCAATCCCAGAAATTAATCCACCTCCGCCAATGGCGACAAAAATAGCATGGATAGGTTGCTGATATTGCCTGAGAATTTCCATGCCAATCGTACCTTGTCCGGCAATCACATCGGGATCATCAAAGGGATGAATAAAGGTTAAACCTTTTTCGGCTTCCAGTTGACGGGCAAAGGCATAAGCTTCATCGTAGGTTTCTCCCTGCAAAACCACCTCTCCCCCACGGGCTTTAACCGCATTGATTTTGACTTGGGGTGTGGTGACAGGCATGACGATAATCGCTTGGGTGTCTAGTTGACGGGCAGCTAGGGCGACACCTTGGGCATGGTTTCCGGCAGATGCGGCAATGACGCCCTGTGCCAGCATATCGGGGGGGAGTTGTACCATTTTGTTATAAGCCCCCCGCAGTTTGAAGGAAAAGACGGATTGCATATCCTCCCGCTTCAACAAGAGTTTGTTATTTAGGCGGGCGGATAGATTGGGGGCGTATTCTAGAGGGGTTTCTTGGGCAACATCGTAGACGCGGGCGGTGAGGATTTGTACTAGGTAGTCACAAAGCATGGGTAAACAGGGTGGCAGATGCAGGATGTAACGAAAATTGTACTTTACTAATTCCCTGATAAACTATGGATCTGCTTACTCAGAAGGATTTTGCATGATTCACATCATCCGTACTCGCGCCACGAAAGCGCAAATCGATGAAATGCTTGAAACCCTGAGTGTTTACATTAAGTTGGCAGTAGATATTCGGCGTGCTATTCTCGCTGGTGGTGGAGAGTTCCATGCAGATTGCGAAACAGCATTGCTTGAAGATGGCAGTCAGCAGGCAGATATCTGGGGAGCCGATTGGTATCCAGATACCCAAACTGTGACATACGAATCCCTGATCAACATCCGTCCGAGGCAAAATAATCGTTCAATGGAAATTCTCAATCCTGAAATTCGGGAACAGGTTGCCCAAATTGTTCAAAACTTATTAGGAGGGGTATGAAAGACTGGAATGCTTTACGCGAACGGTATCTAAAAGATGATTTGTCAGCTCGTTTAGGTGGGTTAGCTGCTAACTTAGCTCGAATCAAATCTCTTGTTCAGCGTGGAGCTAGTAGTAACACTGTCGAATATCTGATGAGAGAAAGCAAGTTCTTCATCGAGTGGACAGCAATGGATGCTGGAATAGAAAAGGCTGCGGATTTAGTTGAGTTACAAGTACAACTGGCTCGTTGGCAATTCGGCTGGTCAAATATTTGGGCAGATGATGGACAACGGATGAACGTTGCCGAACAAGCTAAAATTTGGTCAGATCGTGTGTTAGAAATGTCTGGTTTGCTGTCTGAGCCTATTACATAGGCGAGTTGAAGTAGTTATAGGAATTAGTGTCCGTCTCGCCACTCGCAGGGAACTTAAAGATTATGAACAAAACGCCTTTTGATCAACCCTCAAACTCTGAAGATGAGCTTTTGCCCGTACCAGTTTGATTATAAAAAGGCAAAGCCCAATCGCTTTGCCAATCGAAGTGGAAAGCCAAAGCTAACCGTCGTTGTTTTGGATGAGGATGTTGCCGAGGTTTTCTCAACACCGGAGTCAGTAAATAAGGTGCTTCGGGCACTTATTGAAGCGATGCCTCAAGCAAGTAGTAGTGAAACAGTCTAACTGTTGTGCGATCGCTCTGGGCAATGATGAATCCCAGAGGCTAAACTTGATCTGACAACAGTCGTCTTTCACCCGTCACAGGAATATGGATCAAGCTTCTATTAAGGATGTCCCCCGAAACATGAGACGAACGGGGATGCTCCTTTTTCGTGATGCCTTTATGGAAGCTTTGCAAGGTGAGACGCTCATGTGTGTGGTACATGCGGCTCATGCGGCAGAGATTCTGTTAAAAGCTCGAATAGCTCAAGAACACCCACTGTTGATCTTTTACAAACTGCCCCAGTCGAACCCCAGTAAGGATGCTCTCACACTGATTGATTTACTAGAAGGCGGGCGCACCCTATCCTATGAGGAATTGCCCAATCAGCTATGGGCAACTACAGGAATTAAGATTGAGCGGCTTAATCAGTACCGTGAATTCGGTAGACTAAGAAACCAAATTATTCACTTTTCAATGACGAACGCGAAGGCGCTGGATATGCTAACGCTGAGTTATTCTCTTGAAGTGTTAGATCCATTGGTAGAAAGCTTCTGGGGAAGATCGGTTATTGATTTCATAAAAAATGATCCCCATCCCAGCTACGCCGAGATATTTCACTTGGGAATATTTGAAGACTTAATCAAACAGAGAGGTTTTCCTATAGATCAACGGTTAAGGCGACTATTGGGAGAGGCTAGTAGAGAAGCCTGGGAACGTATGCAGGCACACTATGAAGAAGACCGTAGATTTCATGAGTCTAAAACCGATAAGGATTTGGAAGCTGAATACCAAGCCGGGTCTGAGTCACAGGCTGATGATGCGGATGACAAGTATACAGAACTAGCAGAAGAACAGACTAACTGGGAAGCTTTCCTCGACTCTTTCTAGCTAACTCTACTAGTGGTTCATGTCATTAGTTCTGATGGGTTAATTAGGGCTTGCTGCACAAAGCCCTTACCCTTAGCCATCAATGCTTTGAGCCGTATTGGCAGTTGACTTGATGCAAGGAAATCTGGTAAAATCACGCAAAATCCTTGCACCGTCATCAGGTAAATGTACCGAAAAGTTGAGAATGCCCCCAGGGAAGCCGAAGATTTTGACCTCCCATTTGAAGGAAAGTTATCACAAGATAACCGCTGGGTAATCATGGCTTCTTTGGTTCCCTGGGAGGAATTTGAAGAGGAATATGCCCAAAATTTTTCTCCGGAAATGGGAGCGCCTGCGCTACCATTTAGGGTAGCGTTGGGTTCATTAATAATTAAAGAAAAATTAGGGATAAGTGATAGAGAGACAGTCGAACAAATCAAAGAAAATCCTTACTTACAATACTTTATAGGAAAAACGCATTACAGTAGCAAAGCGGCTTATGACCCATCATTATTAGCAAGATTCAGAGAAAGAATAAATGTGAATCTAGTTAACCGAATAAACGAAAGAATGGTGATTCATCCTCAGCCAGAGAGTCAGTCAGAGCCGAAAAAAAAAGTCCAGAAACAGAAAAGCTTTCAAAAAGCGGGTCAGCGAATAGAGGGAAATTAATATTAGATGCAAGTTGTGTGCCAGGGGATATAAGTTATCCCAATGATTTAGGGATATTAAATCAAGCCAGAGTAAAAACGGAAAAAATAATAGACAGTTTATATGAGTCCCGTCAGGGTCAAATAGAGAAAAAACCCAAAAGTTATAGAAACCGAGCTAGAAAGGAATACTTAAAAGTAGCCAAGAAAAAGAGACAAACAAGGAAGGAAATAAGAAAAGCCATAAAAAAACAACTGCAATACATAAAGAGAAACTTGGGGAGTATAGACGCGCTAATCAAGGCAGGGTATAGCCTTGATGCATTGAGTCGTATTGAATATAAGAGCCTGTTGGTGGTTAGTGAAGTCTACCGTCAGCAAGCATGGATGTACAATAATAAAGTTCATAGAATTGAGCATAGAATAGTAAGTTTGAGTCAACCTCATATTCGTCCAATAGTTAGAGGTAAAGCGGGAGTTCCCGTAGAATTTGGAGCCAAAATATCGGCAAGTGTAAGAGATGGATACGTGTTTTTAGACCGTATCAGTTGGGAGAACTTTAATGAATCTGTCGATTTAAAAGCTCAAATAGAAGCTTATTATAAGTACACAGGAGTATATCCAGAATCCGTTCATGTAGATAAAATCTATCGCAGTCGAGCCAATCGAGCCTTCTGCAAAGAAAAAAGAATTAGAATCAGCGGACCTCCCTTAGGAAGACCGAAAACCAATGTCAGTCAAGAATTAAAGAAACAAGCCCAAGAAGACGAGAGAATTCGCTGGCTTTATTGAAGGGAAATTTGGTATCTCAAAACGTAGATACAGTTTAAGTCGCGTCATGGCTAAACTGCCTCATACCTCAGAAACAGCCATTGCTAAGCTGTCATGCATTTAAACTGTGATAAGAGCATTACCCTTATTTTTCAGTTTGCGCCCCCAGTTAATAACTAGCT